>JADGAZ010000031.1:0-18795 GCA_015231755.1 Magnetococcales bacterium
TTGCTGACTTCATCGGAGTGCATTTCGACCAGGGCGCGACCGATGGCATCGGCGATTCTGGTGGCTTTGGCGTGCGCCTTTTTGCTGCGGCTGCTGTTGTAGGTGTCGGGCGAAAATTTGTCGTGGCCAGGGCAGCATCCGTGATCCTTCCGGCGGACTCCATATGGTTTCATGGCTTGTTCTCCCTTTTCGTTCCTGCTGCCCCGTTGCCAGGGCGGCGTATGGTGGTCAGTGTTCGCACGCCGCCATCTGCCGGTCGTATTCGGCAAGGAATGCCTGGAAAAGTTGTTCCTTGGCGGCGTAGTAGGCTCTTTCAGCCCCGTCGTCATCGTCGTCTTGTGACGCGACGAAATGAATGAGAAATCCGGGATGATGCGGGATTTGGGGGGATATTGAGGGATGGCGCGGGGTTGGGGGTGGATTTGGGGGTGACGGGCTTTGTCGCGGGAGTAGGGCTTGGCGGCTGATGGCGACAAGCAAAATGAGAATTTTATCCGGGGGCTTTGGCCCCTTTTTTGTTGCGTGGGATTGGCCTCAAGGGCGCATGAATGCTTGGTTTTTTGGGGGTGGGAGGAGCGGGCTGGGAAGATTTCTTTGGATGGCTGACGAGGCCGCAACTTGGAAGAAAATACACTTATTAATTGTTATTATTTCCATGTTGCATAACTATATGTTAAATATAAATTTAATGGTGCATTTTTGGTATCGATTACCGTACAAAACATGGAAAAGATTTATGTAATTGATCGTCTCAAACGTGCCTGGAATGAGTCTTCAAATGCTGTTGAAAATAAGGCCCGCCCGGACGGTGCCGGGCGGGTACGGGGGTCACTGCTTGCTGGCTTCGGTCAGGTATTCCAAGGCATCATCAAAATCACCACGCCTGAGTTGGCTGGCGCGGCGAATTTCAAACCTCTTGTGCATGTTGCTCCAGATCTTTTGCCGTGACGAACCAGATTTCTCCGCAGCTTTGGCCACAAGGCTGGACAGAGTGGTAAGTTGCTGGTCGTTGATTGGTTGGGACTGGTGGTAATGCCATGCCGCAGCGGTTGCGGCCAGAAAAATGACGGCGGCGGTTATGGCGGTGATGCGTGTGCTGAGACGGCTTTGTTCGTCACGTAGTTGGCTGGATGCCTGATTGGGGGCGATTCTGTTCAACATGTGCTGATTCCCTTGGCTGATGGTTGGTAATAATCCCATCATCGTCAGAACTTTCAACACATAAAATTATTTAGTTATTTCTGACTGTTGACAGATTTAATCGGTTGTAAATTTAAAGAGTCTCGCCACAGAAAGTGGAAGCATATATTGTCCATCCTCAAGTGCTTTAAGCATCATTCGCCGCTCTTCAGGCGTGCTGTCAAGAAACGCTGTGTAAACAATCTCTGCTTTTGGTTTTGGCAGGATTTCCTTTTTTTCCCGCTTTAAAACACTTTCAATCACGTACAGCACTCCCGCCATCTCTTCAGCAACCGTTTGTGGGTTGCAACTCTCAGATCGCACCCCGGTTAGTATGTAATTAACGTCAGCGCCTGCGGCAGCGATTGCTATGAGATACTGTGATGTTGGGTGCCGTTCGCCCGCTTCGTAATTGATTTGTGCGGTACGTCCTACACCTCCCAGCGCAGCAAACTCGGCTTGGTTTAGTCCAAGCCTCTTACGTTCCTCTTGAAGTCGATCAAAAAATGTTTCCATATGTGAACTTTTTCCTTGAGTGTTCTCAAAGGAGGACTTATTCTTTCCCCCCATGGACCCCATCAACCCCAAGCCCCGGTGAATTCCATGGACCGTATCGACATCAAAGCCGCCCTGGAGCGGCGCGGGTGGTCTCTGCGGCGTTTGAGCGCGCATCACGGCTTTGCACCCGACTCCCTCAAGAAGGTCAACCAGGAAAAGCGCTGGCGGCAAGGGGAATGGATCGTTGCTGAAGCCCTGGAGATGAAGCCTTGGGATATTTGGCCTGATCGTTACCCGGATGGGCCGGTTTCCCGTCCAGCAAGACGCACACCTTCGGACGTGAAGTAGGGTAGCATGAAAGCAAAACACATACCAACCAAAAAAAATGACAGAAGGAGATTGAAATCATTATGGAAACTCAAAGTGTGGGTCAGGATCAAACGGCGACTCCTTTGCCGCAGGAGATGTTGGAAAAACTTTTCTGTGCGATCGGTGAGATCGATGAACAGGAAGAGGAACGAAACAAAACTTTGATCCATATCCGCGAGGTCCGAAAATCGATCCGCACCCTGAAAAAGGAGAAAAAGGTCTCGCGCAAACTTCTCTGCCAACTGAAGGTGGATCTTGACGTTATTGATGATAATCTCCGGTCGGCCAACATGGTCATCAAACAGGCGGAACAGGCTGGTAGGCTTACAGTCGTGATCATAAACGATCGCGCAAAATTGGTGCTGGCAGTTCCGGATGAGGAATCGTCTCCTCTCATGCAGTGCGCAAACCTGACACCGACGGTGCCGGATGACTGCCCCCCCCCACAGTGACCATATCGAGCCGGCAGGGATATGACCTTGAGCAATGATGAAGCGCGAAACCACCCCACCTGGGGTGGTCGTCAGGGCGTGGTGGCCCTGGCCTGATGAGCAGCCGGGGGTGCGAATAAAATTATGACCAATCCGATCTTCCCTGTTTTTTCTGCAACACCTTGTAAATAGGGCGACGATGGAAATCCAGGAAATCCCGATTGACGCCATCCTCCTGCAAAACCGCCTGCGTGTGGTCGATGCGGCTTGGGTGGAGAATCTGGCCGCGTCGATCCGTGTGAACGGGTTGCAACAGCCGTTGCAGGTGCGTGCGGTGGGGGATGGGCAATTTGTGTTGGTGGCCGGGGCGCATCGGTTGGAGGCGTGCCGGCGGTTGGAAATGTCGGTGGTGCCATGTCAGGTGGTCGAATGCGACGAATTGCAAGCCCGCTTGATGGAGATCGATGAAAACCTTTATCGTCATGAGTTGAGCCCGTTGGATCGGGCTGCGTTTCTGGCCGAGCGGAAGAAGGTTTATGAGGCGTTGTATCCGGAGACGAAGCACGGGGTTGCAGCCACAAACGCACGGCTTGAAAGACAAAACGACAAAATGTCGTTTTGTCTTTCAACAGCAAAATCAACAGGTTTGAATCGGCGAACTGTTGAGAGGGCGGTCAGTTTGCATGACAGGCTTGACCCACGGGTGCGCGAACTGCTTGCCGGAACGTGGATATCCAAGAATCAAGCGGAACTGACGGCCTTGTCCAGACTGGACTCGAAAGACCAGATGAATATCTTGAAATACATGGAATTGGGAGACGTGAAAGGAGATTCATTATCCGTTAATCAAGCCATCAGCAGGATAAAGCACAATCAGAATCCCGAAACAACGGTCAAAAAAGTCGATGACGATTTTGAGCGGATCAAAAATATCTGGATCAAGACCAGACCGACCTCTCAACAGATGTTCATCGATTATTTGGTCGGCATTGGTGAAATTGCACGTCCTGTCAAAAAGAGGCCGTCATGATTGACGACAAAGAGTCAATTGTTTGGCATTCTGTGGTTGAAATCGCGGACTTTCTGGGAATGACACGGCGAGCGGCTGAATTCAGAATACAAGAACAAAAATGGCGCCGCCCGGAATGGGAAAACCGATACTGGCGCCGTCGGGCTGGTGCGGGTGGCGGGTATGAGTATCACCGCCTGTTATTGCCGAGGGACCGACGCATTGATGGAACGGTGGAGGTGACTGGTGCGGTGCCGGAGGTGGATCTTTCCATGGCGGTGACGCCCATGAACACAAGAGAGGCGCGGCGGCTGGACGCCAGATTGACCATTCTGGATGCCCTGGAGGCGTTCCGGGAGGCGTCCGGAATGGGTCAGGTGGAGGCGGAAGGGTTGTTTGTGCGGTTGTACAACGCCCGTGCCGGACGCCTGGAGATCCCGGATGAAATCCGCGCCACGGTGCGCGACGTCAGCCTCGCCACCCTGCGCCGCTGGCGCAAGGAAAAGCGCGAGGCGGGCATTGTGGCTTTGGCGGGTCATTATGGCCCGCGACGCGGGGCGGATGTCTGGAGCGGGTGCGAGCCGTTGCGCACGTTGGTGATCGGGTTGATCACCACGGTGCCGCATGTCGGGGGCAAAATGGCGTGGGAGTTGGCGCGGGCGCGGTTGGGGGAGCAGGTGGAGATGATGAACCCGCGCACCGGCAAGAAAGAGTCGCGGTCTTTGCCTTCGCAACGGGAGTTTCAACGATTCATTCAAAGATTCAAATCCGAAAACAAGACGTTGTTTGCCTTTGCGACCAACCCGGACCGGTTCCGGGGGGCGTTTCGGGTGACGGCGGGGCGGATGTATGACGGGATCGTGCGGCGCAACCAGTTGTGGGAGTTTGATGCCTCCCCTGCGGATTGTTTGTGTCTGGACGGACGTTATTCCCTGTATGTGATGGTGGATGTCCACTCCCGCTGGAGCAAGGTACGCATCACCAAGACCCCGAGAACCGAAGCGGCCCTGTTGTTGTTGCGGGATTGCATTCTGGATTGGGGGGTGCCTGTCGAGCTGAAGACGGATAACGGATCGGATTTCACTTCCCGTCAGTTCATGGATGTGGTGCGGCGGATCGGGATTCAGCACAGCCTGTGCGACGCCGGACAGCCGCAACAAAAAGCCGCCGTGGAACGGATGATCGGGACCATTCAGCATGGTTTCATGGAGATGCAACCCGGATACATCGGGCATAGCGTCACCGATCGCAAGCAAATCGAGGCGCGCAAGACGTTCTTGGCCCGACTGGGGCAACCGGACGAGAAGATTTTTTGCGTCGAGTTGACCCGCGAGGCCTTGCAAGCCAGGGTCACAGAGTGGATCGAGAAGAAATGGGTTTTCGAGCCGCATGAGGGGTTGGGCAACAAGACCCCGTTCGAGGTGCGCAACAGCTACCGTGGCCCGATTGCCCGCATCGAGGGCGAAGGGGTGCTGGAACATCTGCTGGCCCCGCCTCCGGATGGCGATGGCGTGCGGACGGTCACGGGCAAGGGGATCCGGGTCAACAACATCCACTATACCCATGGATCGTTGGGGTTGCTGGTGGGACAGGAGGTCCAGGTGCGGCTGGATCCGGATGATTTGGGGCGGATCTATGTGTACCAGGGGGAGCCCTGGGAGTTCGTTTGCGTGGCCATCAATCCGGAGCGGGTCGGGGTGTCGCGGGCCGAGGTGGCGGCCAAGGTCAAGTCGCAGCAGAAGAAATTGCTGGACGATGCCATGGTCGAGGTGAAAGAGGCGAAAAAACAGATCAACCTCCGGACCATGAGCGATGAAATCGTGGCGGACGCCGCCCGCCGCAACGGGAGTCTGGTCTCTTTCCCAACCCCGGTGCAGACCCACACCACAGAAAACATTTCAGCGGCCATCGAGGCGATGAACGCCAAGAACGGCCAACCAACCGCAGACAAGCCTTTGACCGAACGGCAACTGGGGAAACTGGTGCAGATCGGTGAACGGTTGAAACAGGCCGCCACTCCGGAGCGGGACGAGGCCGGGATTCGTTACGCCAATGCCCTGGTTCTGGAAGCGCGGCTGGCGAGCGGTGAGACGTTGACCGAGGCGGAGGCGCAGCAATTGAGGCGGTATCAGGGGAGCAACGAATACAAATCCCGGCAACGCCTGGAGGCTTTTTACCGCACGGCGAACAGGTCATGAAAGAGGTCTGTTCACGGCAGGACCGGAAGACAACAAAACAACAGGAGTCACTGATGGCACACACTCATGGCAGTGTCAAACGCACCACGGCACCGTTGCGTAATACGGGCCTGATGATGGATCTGGTGGAACGGTTGGTCAACCGTCCGCCCAACGTGCCGGGGATCGGGATTTTTCACGGATTTTCCGGCATGGGCAAGACGGTGTCGGCGACGTTGGCGGCCAATGTCCACCGGGCGTTTTTTCTCCAGATCACCCCGGATTTCACCCGCAAGTATTTTTACCAGAAAATGCTGCACGCGGTGGGAAAACCGAACGCCAAGGGGAGCATTCCGGAGTTGGCGGACCAGTTGACCGCGACCCTGGGAGACCTGGACGACCCGGTGCTGTTTTTGGACGACGCCCATTACATCTTCGTGCGTCATTATCGGGCCAAGGAACAGACTTTCAGCCATTTTCAGGATGTCATCCGCACGTTGCACGACGTGGGTGGGGCTTCCATCGTGTTGATCGGCGAGGAGGATTTGCCACAGATCGTGGAACGACACGAGTCGATCCACAACCGGGTGGCGGTCTGGCAGGAGGCGATGTTCGCCGACATGAGCGACGCCCGGCACATGGCGGACATGTTGTGTCCGGATACCATGATCGGTGATGACCTGTTGCAAGAGATCCTGACCCGATCCGGACGGTTGTTGCCCCGGATCATCAGCAATCTGTATCTGGCGGCGGACGCAGCCAGCGAAGTCGGCGCCATGGTGATGGATCTGGAGGCGTGGGGCGAGCGGTCCTATTTCACCGGCAAGACCAGAAGGAGGACTGCGGCATGAGTCTCAAACCGGCGCCTGTCGAGGCGCAATTGCGGGTACAAATTCCGCGCGGATATCAGGGGGTGTGGGAAATTTTCCGGAAACTGCCGGATCACGCCGGGTTGACCGTGGGTGATGTCTGTTCCTTTACCAACTCGAACCGCACCACGGTGGAGCGGTACATGCGCGCCCTGGAACGGGCTGGATACCTGAAACGGTTTCCGGTGCGTTTGAAGGAGATAGGTGCTTATGTCTACCGGCGTACTGGCCCGTTTGGTTTGGTGGCCGTGCGGTTGCGGGCGGACGGCACTCCGGTTGGCGAGATGGGTCGCGGCCAGGAAAACATGTGGCGCACCCTCAAGATGTTGAAAACCTTTTCACCCCTTGAGGTGGCGGTCCACGCCTCGACCGACGCGGTTCAGGTGAGCGAGGGGGCGGCCAGGACGTATCTGGCCCGGCTGGCCTGGGCGGGATACCTCAAGCGGGAGCGCGGAGGCAGTGGACGGTATCGCTTCCTGCCCTCCGGGGACACCGGACCGTTGGCCCCCATGATCATGCGCACCAAATTCGTCTTCGACCCGAACGTGAACGCGGTGCGCGGGCCGGGATCGGACGCGCATCAGGTGACGACATGAGCGGGCACAACGCCTCTTTGGTCGTGCGGAGTTGGGGCGCGACGGCTCCGGCCTGGGTTTTGGCGTTGGCTGCGGAGTGTGACCGTTCCAGTCAGGTGCAGGCAGCCCGGCGGATCGGATATTCCCCGTCGGCGGTGAACTGCGTTTTGAAAAAGGCTTATCAGGGGGCCACACACCGCATTCAACAGGTGGTGGAAGACCGGTTGATGCAAGCCGAGGTGGCGTGTCCATTTTTCGGGCAACTGCTGCGCACCCGGTGCCAGGAGATCCTGGCAGGTCAGGGGTCGACGTCGGTGCGACGGTCTTGCCGTGTCTGCAAGAATAATCCAAGTCGTAGAATATTAAACGAACAGGCTACAGGAGGAGTCCATGAAGCAAAAAGTTGAGGAGGTCCGACCCTATTCGGATCGGGAGCGGGAAATTTTGCGGCGCGGCGACATCATCATGCGCAACGGTCTGTATGGTCCCATCGAGATTCAGCGCGCGGGGGCGATCCGGAGAATGGTCAGGGGATGGCTGCATTGGATCAAACGGAGGGTCTCATGAATGCGCGTGTCAAACCGGCGCCGGTGCTGGTGATCGCGGATCTGCCCCAGGCGGATCTGGTGTTGGGGGAGATCGCCCTGTTGCAGCGCGGACTGGAGGCCATCGAGGCGGACATGAACGCCTCCATCGATGCCATCAAACGGTCGGCGGAGGGCTTTGCGACCCCGCGCCGGACGCGCCTGAAAGAATTGGAGCGCGCCCTGATCGTGTTTGCCGAGACCCATCAGGCGAGTCTGTTTCGGACGGCCCGCTCCGTCAGGCTGACCTGTGGTGTGTTCGGGTATCGCCAATCCTCCGAACTGAAGCCGGTGCCGAAGCTGACCTGGGCGGCAGTGCTGGAGAAGATCAAGGGGTTGGGCGTCACCGAATTGTTGCGTACCAAGACCGAGGTGAACCGGGAGGCAATGCGTGACTGGCCGGACGAACGGTTGGAGGTGGTGGGGGTGCAGCGGGTGCAAAAGGATGTCTTCTGGTACGAAACCAGAAAAGAAGAGCTGGCGCGGGAGGGTTGACCCATGCCCACCCGTGCCCAGTTGGCCATGATCCACATCGCCAAAAAAGCCATGGCCATGGACGATGACCGTTATCGGGCCGTGTTGGGTCGGTTCGGGGTGGCGTCGTCGAAGGATTTGACCGGGCGTCAGGCTGCCGCGCTGATCGACCTGTTTGGCCAATGGGGGTGGCGACCGGTCACGCCCCCCCGCAAGGTCGAAGCCGTGTGCCGACCGGCTCCGGCTATGGACAAAACCCGCTACATCAACAAGATCATCCAGCAATTGAAGCAACTGGGCAGGCTTGGCCAGGGCCAGGATTTGTTGGCCTACGCGGACGGTATTGCCCACGAGATGTTTTTCCGGGATCAACCCAACGTGAGCCTGTCGGTGGAACACTGCACGATTTTGCAACTGGTCAAGATCATCCAGGCGCTGGAGATCCATATCCGGCGGTTGCGCAACCGCAACCCGGTGGCCGAATGAGCGCACCGCTCACAGCGGCGGACCTGGAAGCCTGTTTCATTCCCGATTCGCTCCAGGAGTTGGTGCGGGTGGTGGGGGCCGAGGGGGCGCTGCGGCTGGTGGCCGGGTTCGGCGGCCTGACCCTCGCCCTGCCCACCCGCCTCAAGCCGGATGGTGATCTGGTGCGCCTGCTGGGGTGGGAGACCGCCGAGGCCCTGGTGGCCTGGGGTGGCGGGGATCGGATTTATATCCCCAGGGCGGAGCGGGCGTTGCGCTGTCTGCGGGATCAGGAGATCCGGCGCCGGGTGGATGCCCGTGAACCGGTGGCCGATCTGGCGCGCCAGTATCGTTTGTCCGAACGGCGTATCTGGGCCATCCTGAAGATGCCCGATCCGATCCACGCCAAGAACACCCTGCCAAATACCGCCACACCACGCCAACTCTCCTTGTTTTGATCCTTCCAACGTACTGATGCCCATCAGGTAAAACCCGGCATTGGCAGTCGTTATCCTTGGCAGAACGTTTTCACCCGTTCTCGTTCACAAGGAATTGCGCCATGACTGCCACCGATCTTCTGACCACCTACGGTCCGACCGTGGTCACCATTGCCTCTGCGATTGCGGCGGCCACCCCGACACCCCCCCCGGATTCCCCCTGGAGTCTTCTGTATCGACTGATCGATCTGCTGGCCATCAATATCGGGAAGGCCAAGAACCGGGGAGACGGACGATGAGTACCGGGTTGGAGTCATTCTTCTCTGGAAGCATGCGCGAACTGGCCGATCTCATCGGGCGGGAGTTGGCGGCCCGGCTGGTCGAGAGCGTCGGCGGGACGCGGATCTTCGTGCCGAAAAAACCGCGTCCGCACCACCGACTGGCCTCTTTGATTGGCATGGACGCCACGACCCAGCTTTCCGGGTATTGCGGGGGCGAGGTATTGGCCATTCCCAAGGAGGCGGGCATGCGCCGCGCCATCCGCAACCAGCAGATCTGTGCGCGTTACGATCAAGGAATGGGCGTGCGCCAGTTGGCCAGGGAGTATGACCTGACCGAGCGGCAGATCTATACCATTTTGTCCGCTGCCTACTGAAGGAGGGCAGGCATGGAGAGCCACCCGAATTTTCTGGAGTACTGGCCCATCCTGTTGGCGATCCTGAACGGGTTGTCGTTCTGGATTGTCTGGGCTTTGCGTCATTTCGTGCGGGAGGAGCTGAACAAGGCGCAACGGTCGTTCGACGAGCGGATTGCGCACATCGAGCGCGCGGTGGCCTCGCGCCCGGAGCAGGAAGATTTCGTGCGATTGTCGGAGCGCATGACCGAGATTCATGGATCGGTGGAGCGTCTGGTGGGTCAGATGGAGGCCAATTCCCGCCAGCTCAACTTGTTGATCGAATATCATCTTGGTCGCGTCAGAGGAGAGTGACATGGATTTCAACGCAATGCTCAGAGAGGATCGGCGGGGCTGCATCCTGCGATTTCTGGAGGATGCGCCGGGCCGGTTCGGCAGTCTGCCGGTGCTGGTCATGGTGCTGGATACGGCGGGCCATCGCACCTCGTCGGAGAGCGTGGCCGAAGAGCTGGATTGGTTGGAGCGTAACCGGCTGGTGACGCTCGATATTCCCGGCGGGGTGGTGGTGGCCACCCTGACCCAGAGGGGTGCGGAGGTGGCGCAGGATCGTCTGCGGGTGACGGGCGTCAAACGTCCGGAGTTGGTGTGACCATGGCGCGTCAATCCTCTTTGACCCGTCTGCCTCCAGAGATCCGCGACGAGATCGGTCGCATGATTCGGGAAGGCGGGCACACCCTGGATGAAATCATGACCCATTTGCGCACGTTGGGCCGTGTGGGCGTCTCCCGTTCGGCACTGGGGAGATACCGGAAAAACCTGGATGAGCGGATGTCTGCGGCCCGGGAGGCCCGGGAGATCGCGGCGGTGTGGGTGGAGAAACTGGGTACGGAGCCGCAGGGGGATGTGGGGCGGCTGACGGTTGAAATGCTGCGCGCCGTGGCGTTGCAGACCGTGGGGGTGATGGGTGGCGAAGGGGAGGTGAAGCCTTCCGAGGTGGGGGTGATGGCGAGGGCGTTGCGGGATCTGGCCACGGCGGACAAGAGCGCGGTGGAGCGGGAAATCGCAGTCAGAAGGCGGCTGGTGGACGAGTTGGCCAAAGGGGGCGAACAGGGAACGCGGCTCGATCCCAGGGTTCTGGAGGATGTGCGGCAGATTCTGGGGGTGTCGGCATGACCGCTCCCGTTCCCGTTCTCCGGTTGCATCCTTATCAGCGGCGTTGGATGGCGGACGGATCCCGCTTCAAGGTTGGCATGTTCGCCCGTCAGACCGGCAAGACCTTCACCAGTTGTCTGGAGATCGTGGATGATTGTTTCGCGGCGGAATCACACGGACAACGCACCCGGTGGGTGATTTTGTCCCGGGGGGAACGACAGGCCAAGGAGGCGGTGGAGGAGCATATCAAACCGTTCTGCAAAGCCTATTACGCCCTGTATCAAGCCGTTGTGAAACAGGAGCCGGAATTTACCGAAGGCGAGCTTTCGTTGGGGGACGCCCGTTATACCGCTTTGGAGGTGCATTTTCCCGGCGGATCCCGCATCACCGCCCTGCCCGCCAATCCCGACACCGCCCGTGGATTTTCGGCCAACGTGCTGCTGGACGAGTTTGCTTTTCATGCCGAGTCCCGCAAGATCTGGGCGGCGCTCTTTCCGGTGATCAGCGCTCCACATCTCAAGCTGCGGGTGGTCTCCACCCCGAATGGCAAAGGAAATCTTTTTTACCAGTTGGTCACCCAGCCCAATCCGGCCTGGTCGCGGCATGTCGTGGACATCCATCGGGCGGTGCGGGAGGGATTGCCGCGCGACATCCCAGAGTTGCGCGCGGCGTTGGGAGACGAGGATGCATGGCGGCAGGAGTTCGAGTTGGAATGGCTGGACGAGGCTTCCGCCTGGTTGTCTTACGACCTGATCGACGCCGCCGAACACCCCCTGGCCGGAGACCCTGCCCACTACCGGGGCGGTCCTTGTTTTGTCGGGGTGGATATCGGGGTGCGACGCGACTTGTTCGTGATCTGGGTGATGGAGCTGGTGGGGGATATCTATTGGACCCGCGCAATCGTGACCGCACAGCGCGCCTCTTTCGCCCGACAGGCGGAGCTGCTGGATGCGGCGATGGAATCTTATCAGGTGGTGCGGGTTTGCATGGACCAGACCGGCATGGGCGAGCAACCGGTGGAAGAGGCCAAACGGCGGCACGGGTCGTTGCGGGTGGAGGGGGTGCTGTTCACGGGTCCGAACAAGCTGATCCTGGCCAACGCGGGCAAAGCGCTCTTCGAGGATCGGCGTATCCGGATCCCGTCCGGAAATCCGGCGTTGCGGCAGGATCTGCACAAACTCAAGAAAATCACCTCCCCCACCGGCGCCCCCCGTTTCGTGGCCTCCTCGGACGAATCCGGGCACGCGGACCGGACCTGGGCCGGTTTTCTGGCGGCGCATGCGGCCAGCAACCCGGAACATGTGATCGAGTTTACCGCGACCGGGCACTATCGCCCGGAGGCAGAGTTGGACCCTTTCCGGCGCGCTGCGCCACTCGTCACCCAGATGACCGGTTTCTGAGGGTACCATGAGCAAGAAAAAGCGAGATCAACAACCCGGAGAAAAACCGCCGCTCCAACAGGAACTGTCCGCAAGTACCGCCGATCGGGATGTGACGCGCGGCTGGCTGGATGCGTTTGTTGCCATGCCTCCCCAGGATTCCATCCTGCTGGGAAAAGGAGGGGGTGATTACGGACTGTACGAAGACCTGTTGCGGGATGATCAGGTGGCGTCCTGCTTCCAGCAGCGCAGGCTGGCCATCATTTCCCAGCCATGGGTTGTGGATCCGGGTGCCGATGATGCGCCATCCAGGGAGGCGGCGAAGTTCATCAAGGAGCAATTGGACCGGTTGTCCTGGGATACCATCACCGACCGCATGCTTTATGGGGTGTTTTTTGGATATGCCGTGGCCGAGTGCCTATGGGGGCTCAAGGACAATCGGGTTGTGCTGACGGACCTGCGGGTGCGCCATTTGGCCCGGTTTGCGTTCGGTGCGGATGACGGTTTGCGGCTGCGCACCATGGAGAACTTCGACGGGGAAAAATTGCCGGAGAAAAAATTCTGGGTTTTCCGTTCCGGGACATTCCACGACAACGAGCCGTATGGACGTGGTTTGGCCCATTGGCTGTATTGGCCGGTATTTTTCAAGCGCGGAGGACTGCGCGCCTGGTTGCGGACCATCGATAAATTCGGGGCTCCCACAGCCATGGGAATCTATCCGCACCATGCCGGGGAGGCGGAAAAACGCACCTTGCTGCAAGCCCTGGAGGCCATTCAATCCCAGTCCGGTTTGATCATCCCGGAGGGGATGCGGGTGGAGCTGTTGCAGGCCACCATGAGTGGCCGCGTGGACAACGCAGAACTGTATGACCGCATGGACAGGGCCATCACCAAGGTGATTCTGTCGCAGACCATGACCACGGAGGCGGCGGGCGGACAGTACAAGGGGGATGTCCACAAGGCGGTGCGCAACGATGTGGTCAAAGCCGACGCGGATATGATTTCCGAGTCCTTCAATGGGGGGCCGGTGGTCTGGTTGACCGAGTGGAATTTTCCAGGGGCCACCCCGCCACGGGTGCGACGGGTGATCGAGGAACCGGAAGATCTGGATTCCCGTTCGGCCCGGGAAGAACGGCTGGCCCGGATCGGGTACCGGCCCACGCTCAAACAGGTGACGGAGAGTTATGGCGGCGAATGGGAAAAGGTGCCGGTGCCAAGTGCGGTCGGGGCGACAACCGGAAGAGATGTGGCGTTTGCGGAAGCGGATCTGGATCCGGAAGAGGAGGCCGCATCCGCCGAGCAAGCGGTGATCGACGCCTTGACCATGGACGGGATGGAGGGTGTGCGGCGGGCCATGGTGCCGTGGATGGAGACCGTTTTGAACCGTCTGGGTCAGGCTGCGGATCCCGGGGATGCGTTGCGGCGGTTGGATGCGCTTTATGCGGAACTGGCAACCGATGATCTGGAGGAGGCGTTTGCCAGACGACTTTTTTTGGCCGACATGATCGGACGGAGCAACGCCCATGGCGCAGCTTGATCTGGGATACGCCCTCAATCTGCCCCCGGAGCGGGCGGTCGAATACATGGTCTCCAAAGGGATGAGGTTGTCCTGGAACTGGCACGACACCTGGAAAGAGGCGCACGCCAAGGCGTTCACGGTGGCCAGGGTGGTCAACATGGAGGTATTGAAGGCGATCCGGGCCGAGGTGGAAGAGGCCATCAAGGGCGGGACCACTCAGGCGGAGTTCATGCGCAAACTGGCTCCCCGTCTCAAAGAGATGGGCTGGTGGGGCAGGAGCGAACAAGACGATGGCAAGTCTGTGGGCTTGGGGAATCCTTGGCGGCTGAAGGTAATTTATCAGACCAATCTGCAAACGGCATACATGGCTGGACGCTGGAAAGAACTGCAAGACAATGCCGATGCCCGACCCTATTGGCGGTATGTGGCGGTGATGGATTCCCGCACCCGTCCGGCCCATCGGGTGCTGCATGGCAAGGTGTTTCGCCATGATGACCCATTCTGGACGAAATTCTTTCCCCCGAACGGCTGGGGGTGTCGTTGCCGGGTGCGGGCATTGGCACCGGATCAGTTGGCCGGCGCGCCCGTGGAATCGTCTGCCGGGCGGATCGACCATGAAGAACGGCGGATCGGCACGAATCCGGAGACCGGAGAGACAATCCGGCGGCCCGTGCATGGGTATCGCTTGCCGTCTGGACAGCGGTTCACCCCGGATCCGGGGTGGGATTACAACCCTGGCCAGGCGGCCTGGCAGCCGGATCTGAACCGCTATCCGTCGGAGGTGGCCCGGCAATATCTGGAAGGATCCATCTCCGGACCGGACTTTACCCGGTTTTTCAAGGGGGAGGTCAAGGGAGATTTTCCCGTGACGGTGCTGGATGATCGGGCCAGAAAGGTCTTGGGCACCGATGGGCAGGTGGTGAAATTGTCGTCGGACACCCTGGACAAACAGTCCCGATCCCACCCGGATTTGACCCCTGAAGAGTACCGGACCCTGCCCCGCATCACCGAGGGGGAGGTGGTTCAACAAGATGATCAGCGGCTGGTGTTTTTCAAGTCGGAGGGGCGCTTGTACAAGGCGGTGATCAAGGCGACCCGGGATCGTCGGGAACTATATGTGACGTCGTTTCAACGTGCCGATGAGGGCGAAAAACGGCGGGAGACAAAAAGAGGACAGGCCATCGAGGAATGAGTCGGCGAATGGCGGGGCCTCCCATTCAACCCCGCATGGCACTCCGTGGCAAGGCCACGTGTTACGGCGGGGAGAATGGCACCGTGTCACATAGGCCGACTTTAAAAGGAGTTTAAAGCATGTCCGGACCGATTGAAATCAAAATCGACGACCGCCTGGTCATGGAGGCCTTGAACCGTCTGGCGGGTGCCGCGACCCGTACCGCACCGGCCATGCGGGAGGTGGCCGGGGTGCTGCTGGATGGGGTGGAGGAGGCGTTCGAGCGGGAGGCGGATCCGGTTTCCGGAGTTCCGTGGCCCTCCTTGCGCCCCTCCACGATCCAGTCCAGACAGCGACAAGGCCAATGGCCCGGCAAGATTTTGCAAGTGACCGGACTGCTGGCCGCATCGGTTGCGTCCGATTTCGGTCCGGACTTCGCGCGTGTCGGCAGCAACCGCCGTTATGCGGCCATCCAGCAGTTCGGCGGCTCGATCCCGGTCCATGCCAGAAGCCAGACGCTTTATTTCAAACAAAATGCCCGCACCGGCACGGTGGGCAACCGGTTCGTCAAAAAGAGTCAATCCAACTTCGCCCAGTGGGCCACCATGGGCGCCCACGCCATCCACATCCCTCCCCGGCCCTATCTGGGACTCTCCCCGGAAGGCACGGGGCGGATCATGGACATTCTGACCCGGCATCTGCTGGCGGTGGTGTGAAAAGGGCCATTTTCAGCGCGTCTGACCTGCCGGGACATCCAAGGGCTTGCCGCAAGTCCAAGACGCGACAGGCGCGTTTCTAAATCGGGTTTCACAGGGGTTTACGATGTCCACATCTTTGTACGTCACGATAAATGATCTGATCTGTTGGTTCGGTGCCCGCGAGATCACCGCGATCGCGTCGCCGGATCATGGCGCGATCCTCACCGAAGCGCAAATGCTTAACCCGGATGGCCCGGAGGCCACCGCCGCCGCAAACCGGATCCTGGATGCCATCACCCACGCCTCGCGGGTGGCCGATTCCCATCTTTCCCGACGGCATGCGCTGCCCCTGGACGCGGCGGTGGTCGCGGACTCTCCTTTGGCCCGGTATTGCGGGGACATCACCCGGTTTTTGTTGTGGGATGACAAACCTTCCGAAACGGTGCGCGACCGGCATGACCGGGCCGTGAAATGGCTGGAGGCGGTGGCCACGGGCAAGGCCACTCTGGGCGGGATCGCACCACCCCCCCCGGCGGCTGCGGGGATCGGATCCCCGGCGTTCGTGGCCGGGTTCCGGCAGTTCGATGGAGAGGCGTTGCAGGGGTTTTGAGACCGGTTCAACCCAGCAGCGATTTCAAGGCGGGCAGAACCGTGACAATGATGATCAGAGCCAACATCCATTTGATGACCGCCAGATCGGTACGAATGGGAGAGAGATCCTTTTCAGATCTGGCATCCAGATACTCTTTCGTCACCAACTCCCCACGGGTCTTGTCGCTGATTTCGATCTGTATCTCGGCCAAGGCTTCGGCTTGCCGTTCGTCAAATCCCGCAGCCTTGAGGCTCTTGACATACTTCAATGTGTCGAATGTGATGGTGGCGGCCATGGTTTTTCTCCAAGAGTCGTGGTGAATGGAAACAGCATATCACGATTCTCGTCGTTCTTGAAAAAACAATTTGATCCCTCTTCCCACTGATGCGCATCAGGTCAATCTTCCCCGCTCAACCCTCTATTCTCTGACAAAACGGTTTCATCAAGCCTGTCAGAGGAATTTCCCATGGATGACCTGTTTGCGCTGGAGCCACACCTCGCGGAACGGATTGCGGCACGGGTGCCGGAGTTGCGGCGCGTGGCCGTGGCCAAGGATCTGGCTGGCGTGACGAGCCAGGGTCAGATCGTGCCCGCCTGTTATGTGGTTTACGGCGGGGATGATCCGGTGCCGGGGGAGTTGGAAGAGGGAGAAGGGTTGCTGGATCAATACTGGCTGGTCGTGCTGGCCGTGCATGTGGGGGTTCGGGAGGAACCGTCCAACCGGGAAGCCGGATTGCTGTTGGCCAAAATCGACGCCGCGTTGCGTGGCTGGCGTCCACCGGTGGACGGGACGATCGAGCCGTTGACCCGTTCCCGCTCCCCATCCCCTCTGTTTGATGATGGATACGCTTATTTCGCTCTGCGCTATCGGGCGCGGATCACTCTTGCTTCGGGAGAATAGCACCATGTCTTTGTCGAATCATCATTATACCGGCGCCGGACCGGTGGAGATCGGACCGGCTGACGGATCCGGTCCCATTGTCGCGGTCGGCAATACGCCGGATCTGACCATCGCCATCGACGACGAAACCGAAAACCTGGAGGACTTCGACAGTGCGGCTGGCGGGGTTGCCGACTCCGTGACCCGCGTCAAAAGCTGCAAGCTCAATTTGGCCATGAGCGTGATTTCTGCGGCCAATCTGGCCATCGCCACGCTGGGCGCCGCGTCGGTGGTTGCGGCTGGATCCGTGATCAATGAGGAGGTGGTGGCCTGGAAAGGTGGGCGTCTGGTGTTGCAATACGCGCTGCCGGAAGAGGCCTCCGTGGTCGTCACGACCAAAGACGGTTCCGGTGCTGGCGTCTGGGAGGATGTCACGGCCTATGTCGCCGGATCGTACCTGAAACCCACCGTGACCAATGGACACTATTATAAATGCGTCACCGGCGGCACCTCCGGAGCGTCGGAACCCGTCTGGCCGATCAACGGCGCCACCGTGACCGATGGCACGGTGGTATGGCGCGACCTGGGCACGATCATCAAAACGGCGGGCACCGACTACACGGTGGATCCGTTGGGACCAGTCATGACCCCCGCCGCCGCCATCGAGGATGGACGTCCGTTGTTGGTGGCTTATTCCTATGGCGCCCAGAATGTTGTCGAGGCCATGACCCAGACGGGCCGCGAATATACGGTGATCTTTCGGGGCATGAACACCGCCAAGGGGGACCGTTTGCGTGCCGTGATCTTTCATCGCGTGCGTTTCACGGCGGCCAAGAAAATCGACCTCAAAACCAAGAAATTCGCCCAGCTCGATCTGGTGGGCGAGGTGTTGAAGAGTGATCAGGGGGCAGGCCGCAGCGCCTATTACCGGGAAATCCACGAAGAGGTGACGGGATGAGCCGGGCGCGTCGGGAAAACACCGTCGCCATCGGTGAACGGCAGGTCACCATCCGGGAGCCTTTGGTGGATGAGTTGCTGGGGCTGCTCAAACAGTTTCGGGAGCAGGACGGCCAAAGTCAGGACGTTTTCGGAGATCACGTTTTGGGAGAGTTGTCGTTCCGTGAAATCGAGATGTTCACCACTTTGTCCGCCACGGAGCTGGGGCTGTTCACCCTGTCGGAACTGGCGGAGATCGGAAAGGCGTGCCGGGAGTTCAACCCCCTTTTTTTCGCCTGGAAGGATCAACTGGTGCGGGCGATTCGATCGCAACCGTCATCCGCAGCATCGAGTCCGGCGCCTTCCATCTGATTGCGGCCGGGCATGACACTGTTTTTGATTATCCCTGGGAAATCTACCTGCACGCCCTGGAGTGGCTGAATGGCCAACAACGCTCTGCCTAATCTGGTTCTTACGCTGTCGGTCAACGCCAGCGCGTTCACGCAAGGGATGCGGAGCGCACAAGGCGATTTCACCACCGCTGTGCGGGGGATGCAGACAGGTGCCGATCAGACCTCCACGGCCCTGGGTCGTGTCGGGGATGCGGCGGGCCGGATGGGCGCAGGTATCAATCAGACATCCACCGCTTTGGGTCGTGTCGGGGATGCGGCGGGACGGATGGGCGCGGGGGCCGATCAGGCCTCCACGGCCCTGGGTCGTGTCGGGGATGCGGCGGGACGGATGGGCGCGGGGGCCGATCAGGCCTCCAC
>JADGAZ010000031.1:18890-25744 GCA_015231755.1 Magnetococcales bacterium
TCCACCGCTTTCGTGCGTCTGGATAGTCATCTTTCCCAGGTGCGAGCCTCGTTGATTCAGTTGGGTGTGGCCAGCGCAGGCATCGGGCTGGCGGCCAAAGAAGCGATTTCTTTCGAGTCCGCCATGTCCGACGTGCGCAAGGTGGTGGATTTTCCCACACCCAAAGCGTTCGATGCCCTGACTGCCGATATCAAGGCCATGTCCCGCGAAATTCCCGTTGCCCTGGTCGAACTGGCAAAGATCGCCGAGGCGGGTGGGCAGATGGGCATCGCGGCCAATGATATTCGGGAATTCACCGATGTGGTGGCCAAAATGGCCACTACATTCAAAATTCCCGCCCAGGAGGCCGGTGTGGCCATCGGGCGGCTGATAAACGTGTTTGCCCTGACCATTCCTGAGACCCGGCTGTTGTCTGATGCGATCAACCATTTGGGCAACAACACCAACGCGGTCGAAAAAGATATCGTCGAGGTGATGAACCGGGTGGGTGGCATGTCGCGGGTATTCGGTCTGGCCAATACCGAAACCGCCGCCCTGGCCACCACCTTTTTGTCCATGGGCCTGGGGCCGGAACGATCGGCTACCGCCATCAACGCCCTGATGCGCGAACTTCAAAACGCGCCCATCCAGACCAAACGATTTCAGACGGCTTTGAATGGCATCGGCATGACCGGCAACCAGGTGGCAGCCATGATCAAGGCCGGGCCGCAACAGGCTTTGCTGGTGCTGCTCGACACCATCGCCAAACTGGACAAGCAGTCCCAGATGGAAACGCTGACAGGACTGTTCGGAGACATGTATTCCGACGAGATCGTCCAGGTGGTCAACAATCTGAACAAATACCGCTCCATCCTGGATCTGGTGGCCGATCGAACCCACTACGCCGGATCCATGCAACGGGAGTTCGAGGAGCGGCTGAAAACCACCAAAACCCATCTGGATTTCGCCTCCAATGCCTTTTCCGAGGCCGGAGTCAATATCGGTTACGCTTTTTTGCCCGCCATCCGGATGGCGGCGGACGGGGTTTCCTGGCTGGGCCGGGGGATCGCGGACGTGGCGGACCGGTTTCCAAACCTGACGGCGGGCGCGTTGACGGCGGTGACCGCATTGGTCGGGTTCGGGGCGCTGCGGCTGGTTTGGACCGTGGTGGGTTCCGGGGTGACCGGATTGATCGCGCCGATTGGCCTGCTGGCGTCCGGCGCCCGAAACGCGGCCACGCAATTCGGCGTCTGGGGGCTGGCGCAAATGGCTGTCGCTCGCCCTTTGATGGCCATGGGGGCGGGTCTCGTGACTCTTGGTGGTCACATGACAGGCTTGGCCAGATTGATCATGGGGCCATTGGCCACCGCTTTGCGTTTTTTGGTTTTCTCTCCTGTGGGCGGCGCCCTGACCCTGATTGCAATGGCTTTTTATGCGGTGAGCAAGGCCACCGAAGAGGTTGTGCCCGATACGGATGCGGCAGCGCAGGCTTTGGACAAGACCAAAAGCGCGGCGGAAGGTGCCGCCCCGGCTGCGAATACGGCAGCGCAGGCTTTGGACAAGACCAAAAGCGCGGCGGCAGGGATGGCCCCGGCCACCGATCAGGCGACGATCGCTTTGGACAAAGCCAGGACTGCGGCGGCGGGTGTGGCTCCGGCCACCGGTCAGGCGGCGACCGCTTTGGACAAAGCCAGGACTGCGGCGGCGGGTGTGACCACATCCACCGATCAGGCGACGACCGCTTTGCAAAATTTGTCCAATGTCATGCCGGATATCACAGCCAAGAGTCACGCGCTGCAATCGGATCTGACCAAACTGAACGGCGCGCTGGAAGGTCTGGAAAAAGAGCGGGTCGATGCGGTCAAACAGGCCAACATCGAAATCGTCCAGGATCAAAAGAAAGCCGCCGAGGAGCGGGTGCGCGCCACGGAAAGTGCCATCCAGGAGTCCATCCGCAAGGAGGAGTCCCTGGTTGAGCGCATGCGCAGCCTGTCGAAAGAGCTGGTCGATATGAGCCAGTCGAGCGCGGACCGGCGGCGGGAAATGGCCCGCAAAGGGATGAACGATGAGGCGGCCGAGGCGGATCGGGTCAGGGAGGCCTTTGAAAAAATCGCCAAAGCCAAAGAGTTGGTGGCCAAAACCAGGATCGCTCGCGACTCTGGCGATTTGAAGGCGGCCCAGGAATATGCCGAGGCGGCCAAGAAAAACGCCGAACAGGCGCAACGCATGGCTGGCAGTTTCCAAAACGTCAATACGGCACTACGTGCGTTCGATGCGGCTGAAGATGTGGCCAAGACCGCCCAGGAAGCGTTGATCAAAATGTCCGGCACCCAGTTGACCCAACAAGAGCGGGTCACAAAATCACTCCAGAAAGAGCTGGAAAAGCAGAAACGGGATGTCCAGGCATTTGCGGAAGAGTTGGACGCGCTGAACAACAAGCGCACTCTGGTCCGGATCGATGCGGAGATCCAGGAAGCCAAGGCGCGGATCCGGCAGATCAAAGAGGAGATCGATGCCCTTCCCACCTCCAAGACGGTCACGATCACCACCAGAAACGTCAAGGAATACGGAGGCGGCGGACTCGTCACGGCCCTGGCCATGGCCAGGGGGGGGTCGGTTCCGGGGGTGGGTGACAAGGATACGGTTCCGATCATGGCCATGCCCGGCGAGTTCATGATCAACAAACAATCGGTGAGAAAATTTCCCGGATTGGCCGAGGCGTTCAATGCCGGCAATGTCGTTCAGATGCGGGAGATCCTGGGCCGTCTGCCCCGGTTTGCCCGGGGTGGACCGATCGGATTTCCAGTGCCGCGCCTGCCGGAGATTCCCCGTTTCGCTTCCGGCGGCATGGTCCAGGCGGCTCCTGTGTCCCGGGACACCGTGAACATCACCTTGACCATCGGCGACCGGAAGATCGAGGGATTGACCGGGGACCGGCAGCTGGCCCGTCGGATCGACGAGGCCATGCGGGAGATGAGTCGGGGTCGTGTGGACCGGTTCCGGTTCGCGTGATCGGGGACGCCATGGAATCTTCTCTGCGGATGTTCGGCAACGCCCAGTCTGGCACGGTGATCGGTTTTGTCGGTGCGCTGGTGCGGGTCGCCACGGCGCGGGGTGTGATTGAGGCGGAATACGTCCGCCCGCTGAACAAGGGGGATCGGGTGGCGGTGTTGGACAACCGGGTGGTGCGTATCACCCGAGGGGAGGGATTGGTGCATCATGTCTAAGATGCTGGGGGATCTGACCTTGCCGGATTCGATCCTGTGGACCGATCGGGACCATTGGTCGGCGGTGAGTGCCGGGGTGACGCGCACCCTGGACGGTGGCTTGACGATCACCACGCGCCGCCTGTCGGGAGGACGACCGGTCACGCTCGAAGCCCAGCGGGGCGTCACTTGGTTGTCGCGCGCTCAGGTGGATGCCCTGCTGGCCATGGCCAATCAGGCCGGAGCCGTTTTTCCGCTGGTTTGGGACGGACAGATCTTGCGCGTGATGTTTCGACATCAGGAATCTTCGGCGGTCGCGTGCGCGCCGCTATGGCCAAACTGCCCGCACTACACGGGCACAATCAAGTTGATGGAGGTTTGACATGGCGATTCTGGACACCGATCTGAAACTCAAGAAATCGGTCGCTGTACACGATGGAGACGGCAATGGTGGCCGCATGGGGGGTGCTGCTGCGGAAGTGACCACCGGGGTCAAGAACAACATGCTGCCGGACATCCCCCATGCGGAGCGGATGGGTGGATTTACCCGCTATCGGAAATTTTTCGTGCATGTGGCCCCCGCCTCCAACCTTGCCCTGGCGGAAGCGTCGCTCTGCATCGAACGGCACACCCCGGGTGACGATGTGGTGGTGATGATGGCGGGCACCCAGACGGATCTCCAGGTCGATGCGGCCACCTATACCCGTCATTACGGGTGCGCGCCCCTGAATGCCAATGTCTCCTCCGGCGCCACCTCCATCACGGTCAACGTCGAACCGGGCAACGGTGCGGGCGGTGGCCGGGAGATCTTCAAGAGTGGCGACCAGATCCGCATCACCAACCGTGCCACCATCGACTCTGTCACCGGATCCGAGGAGGTGGTGCGGCTGGCAGACACAGGTGGAGTCGGTTGGAGCGGGACCGTGGCCACCCTGACGTTGGCCTCCGGGCAATCCCTGGCCAATGCCTATGTCGCCGCCGATACGCGGGTGTCGTCGCTGCTGGAGTCCGGAGACGTGGCGGCCACGGTGAGCGGATGGGGAGAGTCGTCTGTCGCCGGCACATTCGACGAGACGCTCCATCCAGTGGTCGCGAGCAACAGAGGGACGATTCTGCAAACCTGGACCGTGACCTTCACCAGCGCCACGGCCTATGGCGTGACCGGGAACACCATCGGCAGTGTGGGCGCAGGGGCCACCACCGCCAACTTTTCCCCAACCAACACCGATCAGTCCGCCCCCTATTTCACGTTGCCGTCAGCCGGGTTCGGAGGCACCTGGGCAGCCGGGGAGACCCTCACCTTCACCACCCATCCGGCCACCATTCCGTTCTGGCTCAAACATGTCGGTCCAGCCGGGGCCAACTCCTATTCGGGCAACGCCGTGACCGTGGCCGTGTTTGGTCAAAGCGCCTGACCATGGAAATCAAGGCTGGGGCGGTATTGATGTTCGCGCCAACCACAGGCGGCGGGGGCGGTGGTCGCGATCCATTCGGACTGCAAGACCCGGAACGCTTCCCGCATGTGGCCGTCGATCATGGGGCGATCGGGTTCACCCGGTTCGGTGAGCCGGATGCCCTGGCGCACGCTGCGATCCGCGCCGGAATCGCGGAGGCGCTGTTTGATGATGGCGGCCAATTCGATCCGCAACCCTTTTCGATCCGGGAATTCGGTCTGTCCGCGCCGGAGTTGGAAGCCATCACCCACAGCCGTGCAGGACTGACCGAGTCGGACCTGTCCAATCTGTCCACCCGTTCAACCCTGACCCGGGAAGAGTTGCAATCCCTGGCCACGGATTTTGGTCTGACCGCCTCCGGTATCGAAACGCTGCTCGATACCCTGCCCGATGCCCCATTCGCACAAGTGGTGGCCTTGGTCCGGGAGAATCAGGGGCGGGCCATCGAGTCGGTCATCCAGGACGGACGCAATCTGTCAGCGGAACAATACGACCGGTTGATGGCCCGCAATGCCACCAAAACAAAAACCACCCGCAAAGAAACCCCCGAGGAACAACGAAAACGCGCAGAGTCCGCCGAGAAAATCGAACTCAGCATCGGCTCCCATACCCCGTGCCGCGTGGAGTACCTGTTGATTCCCCCCTTGATGATCTCCGACGCGGATCACCTCTCCGTGCCCTCCTGGGGGCTGGGAGAGGTCGAAATCCGGATGGAGATCATCTCTTCTGTGGTTTGCAAGGTCTCCGGGACAGGTTCCTACGTCTCGTTGACCCCATCCGGACAGCGGTATGGCCCTTCTGCCCAGGTCTATGACGTGTGGACTCTGCGCTATTGGAACGGCGGCGTCACAATCGAGAGTGATGGCGGTCAGGGGTTGCGGATCGCCGGAAAAATTCAACCGTTTGAAGTGACGGTTGAAGGAGCGTTCAAAACCGCCTCAATCCAAATCGAGCCTGAATACACCTTTCACAAAATAGTGCGCCCGTGCGAATTGGCGCGCGAAAAAGAGATTCATCGCAAAGGCATCACCGTGGATCTGTACCCGCCGGATGACCCGGAAAAAACCGGCGACACGTTCACCCCGGTCGAACTGCCAAGCGTGATCACGACCGAACGGGAGTATCACTATGTGGATCCCAAAACTGGCCGGTCGGGAGGGCACGCCTATACCAGTTACAAAACGACGGGATATCTGGTCACGGAACAAGGTCCGCACCATAAAAAAACTGGAGACTTTGAGCGAGGAAAGGATCTGTCGGACAACGGCCGGATTTTTTACGCGTTATGACGCTCTCACTGCATCCCCTCTATCAACTGCTGGCCGCTCCTGTATCCGATCTGCTGGTGCGGCTGCGCGTCCTCGACTCGGATGGCGTGCCCATCGGCCCGGACGATGCCCATGGATTGGTGATTCAGATCTTCGCGCCAACCGGCGCAGGCCTCAGACAATTGGTGCATGTTGGCATACCTGCACCACTGCCATGGGTGGATTTCGTCCAGGCAGGCGACACGGTGCGACCGTTTGTTCACGATGATTATTTGGGGTACGGCGTGTGGAGGCCGGGCGTGATCTATCTGGGCGAACTCGGTGTCACCGCTTCCGGGGAGATCGACGCGGTGATGGCGGCCAAGCTCAACTCGCTGGGGGTGACCGACGACCATAACCCCGATTATCCGGCAAAGTTGGCCGAATGGGCGGCGGCTGTTGCGGGCATCAAACAGGAAATCGCTCGTTTGAAAAGTCGCATTGCTGAAACCACGGACGAGCATGATCGCTCCATGTTGATGGCGCAACTGTCGCAGCAATACGCCTCGCTGGAGGTCTATTTCCACGGGTTGACCACGATCGATGCGACCGGTGTCACCAAACCCGCCCGATATCAGGATGGAGAGTATGTCATCCCCTTGCGTCGCAGCGTTTTGAAACGGGAATTTTCACTGTCGGAGGAGAATGGCAATATGGTTTTTTTTATCCATGCCCATGTCAGGAGTTCGACCCCCTATTGGCCGCAAAACGCCAACAACAGTCTGGTATCCACCTTTCATCCGGGCACCTGGTTGCCGGGTGACGGGGTTCTGGGGTCGATCCGGATAGGGAGTGCCGGTGTTGCGGCGGGTCGTCATGAGCTGACCATGCTGCCTCTTTACCATGATCTGCCGTAACCGTTCAGCCCAGTAAAACGCTTCAGGCGGTCTGAAGCATCAAAACAGCCT
>JADGAZ010000032.1 GCA_015231755.1 Magnetococcales bacterium
TTTGGGCCAAAAGGGCTGAAAACCATACATCCGAATACTATCATAAATACGATTTTATGTACAGTTTCAATGTGTTGGACTTTCTGAGGATGCCCTATTTATTGATTCTGAAATGGGCAAAAAGGTTTGGTGCAAACATGGTTATCGGGCATTTTTCAATCACTTTCCTCTTTCCAGAAACAGCCCGTCATCGGTCAGTCGGTGAATCACCAAACAGCCTTTCGAATCGCATACTTGACCATACATTTAGCCATCTTAACTTCTGTGAATGTGGCATTTGGTCATGGTCAACAAGGAGTGGTACATCAGTTTCTAGTTGGCAAAAGCAAAGATGCGTGACCCGGCCCATCACTGAGGAGGCTCGCCCACTTACTGACCAGAAAAATCGTGAGGGTCACGAACTTCCACTTTTCACCACTAGGCATCTGTAGAGTGAGCCACCTCGATAATAGTCTTGACCGCCCTGGTTGCAAAGGCACGACGACCAGAATATAAGGAACGCCTCTCCAGCTCCAAGTCCCGGTAGTGGTTAGAAGAATAAGTTTGGGATGAGATGGCTGACATGGAGACTCCTCACGCCTATCTTGCAGTCCGTTCCGTCTCCTCGACTACCAGTTGCACCACCGCACCCCGATCCCCGATCCCCAGGTCACAGCAATGCGACGAAAGTCCGGCCTTCAATCCTGGCTTCGGCGATAGCGGTCTTCGCCTCGCTCGACACTTTGGGCGACCCAGTTCTTTTCCCGCCGCTTTCGTCCGGTTCAACCCCACACGCATCCACTCCCCGATCATTACCCTCTCGAACACGGCGAAGACACCCAGTATCCCAAACATGGCCCGCCCCGATGGGGTGGTTATGTCCAGGCCCTACTGGTGGGAGGAACATGCCACTTCCTTGGCTTCGACCTCGGACAACCCTACCGCCAGTACAGCCGTTCACCTGACCAACAGATTGGCTTGACTTTCATTCTGTATTATTCCCTCTCGCTGCCCCTGTCAACCTTGTAGGCTTGGTTGACACCCTCCACTGGCCTGCTGGAACCCGCATTCCTGCGTGTAAAGGTGACTTAGATTTTGAATTTCTTGACATTATTCAAGAAATACCTTAGAGTTAACTTGACACAGACAATCAACCAGGAGGCACACATGGCAAACATTGGATACATCCGGGTGTCCAGCTACGGCCAGACAACTGACCGTCAGCTTGACGGGGTGAATCTGGATCGGCGATTTGAGGAGAAAATCAGTGCCAAGACCACCTGTAGACCTCAATTGCAGGCGTGCCTGGAGTACATCCGGGAAGGGGACACCCTGCATGTCCACAGCATCGACCGTCTGGCCCGTAACCTGTTCGACCTCCAGCAACTGGTCGAGCAGTTGACTGCCAAGGGTGTGACCGTGAGCTTTCACAAGGAGCGGTTGGAGTTTTCCGGGAAGAGTGACCCGATTGCCCGACTCACCCTCCAATTGATGGGGGCCTTTGCTGAGTTCGAGCGAGTGATCATCAACGAACGGCGGGTGGAAGGCATTGCCAAGGCGCGCCAGATGGGCAAGCAGATCGGTGCCAAGCCCAGGTTGACGGCCAAGCAAGCCGACGAATTGCGGGCCAGGGCCGGTGCCGGAGAGCAGAAGGCGGCACTGGCGGCTGAATACGGGATCAGCAGGCAGGCTGTCTATGACTATCTGAAACTTGGGTGATTGTTGCGGTTGGTCGGAAAAGGCGGACTTGGGTGATTGTTGCGGTTGGTCGGAAAAGGCGGAAAGTCAGCATAATCATCTGATAGTCAAATCACTTCTGAGGCATTTGCCACTGGACGCCATGGGGGCTATGCTGTTGTCTCCACCCCTGATATCATCCACCCAAGTTTCCCTTGCCATTTTTGGTGGAGATACCCAAGCTGGAGGAGAGTGTCCAGCGGTCGCGCGCATATATACAAAATGATAGGACGCTTATGAAACCTGATCCACAGCAATCACCTTTGATCGCAACGATGACAGGCGAGTTGTTCCAACCTTGCCGTCTGTACTATGCGGTATCCGATGTCCGGGCAGTTGAAGCCGCATTTTCCCGTCTGAAATGCCTGGACTTCGACAAGAGTAGTCACCGATGGGTGTGGCTATTCGACAACGAAGCCCGGTCACTGAAGTTCCCCAAAACCTATCGGGAGATTCCTGCCCATCTGCGGCCTCTTGTCCTTGGGTCATTTTTCAAGGTCAGTGACCAGCACATCCACCTGGACGTGCGCTCCCCAGAACGGGTTGTCCAGGCCATCCAATTCTTCGACAAGTGGATTCCACGCAAGGCGGCCATGGTCACTTTTGTGGCCATCCACAATCAACTGACCAGGGGTGATACCTCTGTGCCTCAAAATCAGTTCGGCGATCTGTTCGCGGCCATACCATCATCATCCAGCCATTTTGAAGAGGATGTCGAAAGAATTTCGCAAATGGAGCCAGACCAGGATAAACGCTTGGCACTGATTCATGCATTGATGGAGGAACAAGAGCGTGGCCCATACCCGATCACGGAAACCCTGCCGCTCCACTTTTATGAGGAGGGGATCTCCCAGATTCAACATGTGCTGTCATCTCGGCAAATGGTGGCAATCCAACACGATCTGGGCAACACCGATTACCGTCCAAGCGATCTGATCCACGAATCATTGGGTATGACTCCCAAAGTCCCTATGCGGTCACCAGATGGTTCGGTGTTCGTCCCAAAAATCCGGCCAGCACCCGACCGCGATTACCCGGAGCCGGTATCCAGGTTGCTGACCCTGGGCAAACCCGAAGCGTCAGCGCCGGACGAATGGTTCGACTACCGGGGGTTTGGACTGACCACCGACCACATTCCGGCATTGATCCAGATGGCCACTGACCAGGAGCTGAACCAGTCAGAGTCGGACAGCCAAGAGGTATGGGCAACGTTGCATGCGTGGCGGGCACTTGGGCAATTGGGGGCGGCGGATGCGGTGAAACCGTTGTTCCGGTTTCTGGCATCACAGGATGACGACTACGACGATTGGCTGCTGGGTGAACTGCCTGAAGTTTGCGGGTTGATCGGTCAGCCTGCCATCGCAGTGGTGGCAGATATCTTGCGGGACAACACCCGCTCAACCGAGAGCCAAAATCTGGCTGCCACCGCCTTGGGAGAGATCGGCCGACGACACCCTGTATGTCGCGAGGAGTGCATACGGGTTTTGACCCGCCAACTGGAACAGCCCCAAGCCAATGACCCGGAGTTCAATGCCTTCCTGATCGAGGGGCTGGAGCAGTTGAAGGCCACCGAGTCGATGGAGCAGATTCGCCAAGCATTCGCCCGGAACAGTGTCGATATCAGCATCATGGGTGATCTGGAGGACGTGGAGGTGTTGATGGGGGTCCGGGAAGAACGGACGACTCCCCGCCCTCGGTATGACCCATTCCCCGATCCACCATTGGAGAAGCGGTTGCCGCCAATGGCAGCGGGGTCTGTGGTCCGTCCACCCAAAGTCGGTCGGAACGACCCATGTCCCTGTGGAAGCGGTCAGAAGTATAAAAAGTGTTGCCTGAATTGATGACAATGATATGGACGATGACCGCAAAATCTTGATCCTGGCAGGCCCGAATGGTGCAGGCAAGACCACCTTTGCCACCGAATTCCTGCCCCATGAAGTCCACTGTCTGCGCTTCGTCAACGCCGATCTGATCGCCGCCGGGTTGAGTCCGTTTGCCCCGGAGCAGGCCGCCGTGCAGGCTGGACGGTTGATGCTGGCGCAGATCCACGGTTATGTTCGCCAGGGAGTGAGTTTCGCCTTTGAGACCACCTTGAGCGGGCGTGGCTATGCCGTTCACATCCCGGCATGGCAGGCTCTGGGCTATCGGGTGAGTCTCTATTTTTTGTCTTTGCCCGATGCCGAGTTTGCCATCCAGAGGGTACGACTGCGGGTGCGTCTGGGTGGCCACGATGTGGCGGAAAAGACCATTCACCGCCGTTTTGCCAAAGGGTGGTTGAACTTCCAGACCCTGTACCGGCCTTTGGTCAATAAATGGGCGATCTACGACACCTGTGGCCCCGTTCCAGTTTTGCTTGAGGAAGGAGAGAATCATGTCCCACCAGCCTGAACCGGTGCACAGACTGACCGACCCCGATTTTCGCCGGGCCGAGGTAGCCATACGGCGTGCTGCCGAAAAGGCCCAACGCCAAATCCGGGAGGCCGGGTTTGAACCCGTGGTGCGCGCACCGGAGACAACCGGTAGGACAAACGAAGAGGCAAAATCCGTTGCTCATGGCGCCTCAAATTTGCCGACACCTGTGTGAGAATCTGTGTGAGAAAAGCTTTCCAAAATCTGCCAAAGTGTGAAAAATCTGCAAAAATTGGCAAAGCTCAACCATTTGAAAAACAACAATATCCTGACAAATGAGGAGGTTGTGAAGCCCGAGGCTTCCTGCTTCATAATCCGTGTGTCGGGAGTTCAAGTCTCCCCCTCGCTACCAAAATTTTCGATTCACAAAAAAAGCGGTTACCGTTTCGGCGGTGCCGCTTTTTTTTGTGGTGCGCCTGGCAGGGAGTGCCGTACACAGGCCCGGCAAGGGTGTCTGTCGGGTGCGGAATCGATCATATATTTGGTTGACATGGAGCATTTTTGTAAATATCGTTCAATCCAAGTGAGCGTGCGTGTACGTGTGTGTTTGGAGATTGTTGTTTGGTTTGATTTTTATGAATAAATGATTGTTAATTGAATGAGATTTATTTTACGCATGACGATAATTTTAATAATAATAAATAAATTGAAATGTGATTGAAATCCGAATCTGGTAGATTAACAATTCTTTATTGAAGGAGAAAAATCATGCAATGGCTCGAAGAGATGAAAATCGGCACGAAGCTGTTGACGGCCTTCCTGATTATGTGTCTCCTCATGATCGGTGTGGGAGGGGTAGGGATCGTCAATATGGGGGTGTTGGATGATGCGGATATGAAATTGTACGAGCGGGAATTGTTGGGTCTGGACGCGATCAAGAATGCGGCCATCAACTTGGCCAGCGCCGGACGGGCGGAACGAGGAATGCTTCTGGCCAGCAACAAAGAGGAACGGGCAAAAACCGCTGCCCGCATGCAAGGATATCTGAATGATTTACAGAAAGATTTATCCGTAGCTAAGCCCAAATTCTTCTCGGAGCAAGGCAAGACTCTGTTGTCCAAACTGGATACGGCCCTTGCCGACTGGAAACCGATACACGAAGAAGTGTTGCGTTTGGCGCAAAGCGAGGATCTTTCCGCCACCAGGGCTTCGGTGACCCTGGCCATGGGCAAAGGCAGAGATCAGGTGAAGGTGATCGACGATCTGATGGACGAGTTGTCCAAACTCAAGGGTGCGCGGGCCAAAGAGGCGTCGGAGGAGAATACCGAACTGTATCACAAGAGTCGTGCTACCATGATCGCGATTATTGTGGTGGCGGGGATTTTTGGCATGTTCATGGGATACCTGCTTTCCCGCATCATTGTCCGGCAGGTGGGCGGACAGCCGGGAGTGATCGCGGCGCTGGCCAATCAGGTGGCTCTTGGAGATCTGACGGTGCAGTTTGACGACTCCCGCAAGGCGACCGGGATCTATTTGGCCATTCAGGACATGGTGGTGAAACTGCGCGAGATTATCGGTGAAGTCCTGGTGGCTGCCGAACAGGTGGCGGTGGGCAGTGGTTCGATTTCCAATTCCGCGCAGGTGCTTTCCCAGGGGGCCACCGAACAGGCGGCTTCCGTGGAGACCACCTCGTCGGCCATGGACGAGATGACCAACAGTTGCCAGTTGAACACCGACAGTTCCAACTCCACCCAGACCATCGCCCTGAAAGCCTCCCAGGATGCGGCCAAGGGCGGTGAAGCGGTGGATCAGGCGGTCAAGGCCATGAAGGAAATCGCGTCCAAGATCAGCATCATCGAAGAGATCGCCCGTCAGACCAACCTGTTGGCCCTGAATGCGGCCATCGAGGCGGCCAGAGCCGGAGAGCATGGCAAAGGATTTGCCGTGGTGGCCGCCGAGGTCAGAAAATTGGCCGAACGCAGCCAAACGGCAGCCGGGGAGATCAGTCATCTGTCCACTTCCAGTGTGAGCATTTCGGAGCAGGCGGGTGTGATCATCGGCAAACTGGTGCCGGATATTCAAGATACGGCCAATCGCATCCGGGGCATTGCGGAGTGCAGCCGACAGCAAAGAGAAGGCATCTCCGAGATTGGTCAATCGATTCAGCAACTCGATCAGGTGGTGCAGCAGAATGCGGCTGCAGCCGAAGAACTGGCCGCAACCGCTGAAGAGTTGAACGCCCAAGCCGACATGATGAGTCAATCCATCGCCTTCTTCAAGCTGGTCCGCGGCAATGCCCCCAAAAGAGCCTCGGCCTCACAATCATCGTCTGCCAGCATCCAGAGCATCCGTTTCCCGCACCCGCAACAAACCCCGAAAGCCTTGCCCGCACCGGCGCGTCACTCCGGGGAGACCCGCAAGGGGCCGACTTCGGATGACGAGTTCGAGACCTTCTAATCATCAGGAGTGTACATCCCATGAGCGTTCAAGGTATCTCTGAGCCGACCCAGTTTCTGACGTTTCATCTGGATCGGGAGGTGTTTGCCATCGACATCTCGCGGATCAAGGAGGTTTTGGAGTTCTCCTCCGTCACCAAAATCCCCCGGACTCCGGATTTCATGTGCGGAGTGATCAATCTGCGGGGCAGCGTGGTCCCGGTGGTGGATCTGCGTTTGAAGTTCGGCATGTCGCCAAGCGTGAAGACCGTCAATACCTGCATCATCATCATCGATGTGACCCAGGATGATGGCGCCACGGTCATCGGTGCCATGGCCGATTCGGTCAAGGAGGTGATGGAACTCGATCCGGATCATATCGAGCCTCCACCCAAGATCGGTACCGGTATGCGTACCGATTTCATCTGTGGCATGGGTAAACAGAATGATGCTTTTGTCATCCTGCTGGATACCGACAAGATTTTTTCGGTCACGGAACTCGCATTGTTGCAGGATTCCGGCAACAGAACCGGGACCGGTTGATCCGACCTTCGGCATTCGGGCCTGACCGATCCGCCGGTCATGGCCCGGATGCCGGCTCTCTTGTGAAACCAACCCTTTTTCAAGAATGGAGCCGGTTATGGTGTCGAATACGGGTTTCCTGTCGATTACAGAGTTCCTGGAAAATCCGACCGAACCTCTGCTGATCGATGTGCGTGGGGGGCCGGCAAGCGATCCTGCCATTCCCGGATCGGTCGGCGTGTACGTGTTGGAGATCGAAGAGCATCCCGAGGCCTTCAAAAAACGCTTCGCCCCCCAACTGGCCAAGCGTTCCATGCTGTTGTATTGCAGCAAAGGAGAATCCAGCGCCTATCTGCGTGAACGGTTGTCCGGGGGGCGTTTCCCGGTCCGGAGTCTGCAAGGCGGCATGGTCTCTTATTTGACCAACATCTCCAGTCTGCTCCACCAGCATCCCTACGAAGATTCGAGAAAACGGGGGGATACCATGGTGAAATTGTTGTCGGCTCTGACCAATCGTGAAACCGATCCGGCAACGTTCGGGAAAATCGTCAGCCGTTTGTTGCAATGTACGCCCAATCCGAAATTCAAGAAAATTCTGCGCGCATGAAGCGCCATCGCTGGGCTGTTGTCGGGCAATGGTTGAGAATGGCTGGATTTTCTTAGCCAGACCCCGGGTGTGGTTCGACCTGATGCCCTTTCAACCGCTCCAGCCATTGTTGCCTCTCTTCGTCCCCCATACGCCCAATCAGCAACAAAATGGCTGCGATGTCCTCTTCCGGGCAGAAAAGGTAGGCCATCGGCACGTCCAACAGTGCCGCCAGTTTCTGCACAAACCGCATATCCCCTGGGGAGTGGCGTCCATGCTCGTATCGGTTGATGCGCGGGGATGCCACTTCCGGGTCAAGCCCGGCTTTGATTCCCAACCCCAATTGGGAAAAACCCGCTTGCAGACGGGCTTCCTTCAAGCGTTTCGCAAAAATCAGAGTCTCGTCCATTTTCTGAACCTTTGGCCAAATGCGAGAAGAAAAGATCAAGATTCCCGGGTTTCGTGAATCGTAGAATCCGCAGGCCCCAAAGTCCAACCCTGGCAGTCAACCCGCGATTGGGGCAGAATTGGGGAGGATTTTCAACCCGCCTCGTCAACCCGAATGCGTCGGAGCTTGTGCCCTGTGGAACGGATGCCCGAACCCAAAGCGTTTTGCCATGATCTTGGCATGGCGGCCCTTCACGGTGATCCCATCACCCCGGAACAGGCGTTGCGGGTGCTGACGGATCCGGAATTGCCCCTGTTGGCGCTGCTCGATGCGGCGTTCATGGTCCGCAGGCACCATTTCGGGCTGGGGGTGCGGGTGCATATTCTCAACAATGTGCAAAACGGATTGTGTCCCGAAGACTGCAACTACTGCGCGCAATCCACCAGCAGCGCCGGCAGCGTACCGGTTTATCGTCTCAAGTCCGACGCCGCCATTTTGGAAGATGCCAAGCGCGCTTATGATTCCGGAGCGTTTCGCTACTGCATGGTGTTGTCGGGCCGGGGACCGGGGGAGGAGCGGCTTGATCATTTGGCCGCCCTGGTCACCCGTCTGAAGGCGACCTTTCCCATGGAGGTGTGTCTGTCTGCCGGATTCATCGATCCGAACCAGGCGGCGCGGCTGAAACAGGCGGGATTGGATCGCTACAACCACAATCTCAACACCTCCGAATCCCGTTACGGCACCATCTGTCACACCCACACCTACGCCGACCGGGTGGCCACCCTGGAAGCGGCCCGTTCCGTGGGGCTGGAGGTGTGCAGCGGCTTGATCATCGGCATGGGGGAGGGGCCGGACGAGGTGGTGGAGGTGGCCCGCACCTTGAACCGTCTCGATGCCCGTTCCATTCCGGTGAATTTTTATGTGCATGCGCCGGGCTCTCAACTCGGCGACCAGAACCATCTCACCCCGGAATCCTGTCTGCGCACGTTGTGTCTGTTTCGTTTTCTCAATCCTTCCGCGGAGATTCGCGCGGCGGGCGGACGGGAGGCCAATCTGCGCGCCCTGGAGTCCCTGGCCTTGTATCCGGCCAACTCCTTGTTTGCCGAAGGCTATCTCAATACCGGGGGCCACTCGGCGGACAAGACTTTGCAAATGATCGTCGATGCCGGTTTCACCGTGGAGCGGGTGGATGAACATGAGTGATCGGGTTCCGGGGGTGTTTGTCACCGGAACCGATACCGGGGTGGGCAAGAGCGTGGCCGCGGCTTGGCTGGCGCGTCGGTTGAACGCCTGCTACTGGAAGCCGGTCCAGTCCGGGTTGGCGGATGAGACCGACAGCCTGCTGGTGGCCCGTCTCGCCGGAATCGGCGCGGATCGGATCTGGTCGGAAACCCATCGTTTGCACGCGCCGTTGTCGCCCCACGAATCCGCCCGTCTGGATGGGGTGGAGATCGGCTTGGCGGATTTCGTCTGGTCGGAGTCCGGGGGGCGTCCGGTGGTGGTGGAGGGGGCCGGAGGGGTGATGGTGCCTTTGAACGGTCGGGATCGGATGATCGATCTGATGGTGCGTCTGGCCCTGCCGGTGGTGGTGGTGGCCCGGACCGCCTTGGGGACCATCAATCACACCCTGTTGACCCTGGAAGCGTTGCGTGCGCGCCATCTGGAGGTGGCCGGAGTGATTTTGTCCGGGCTGCCCAACCGGGTCAACCGGGAGGCCATCATGGGGTTTGGCGGGGTGGCTTTGCTGGCGGAGATTCCCTGGCTGGATCCGTTGACGCCGGAGGTTTTGGCTGCCGTCTCCCCGTGGCCGGGGGAGGGATGGGAGGAATTGGGTCGGAGAATGGCCGCATGAGCGATATCGACACCTGGATCGCCCTGGATCGGGCCCATGTCTGGCATCCCTACACCCAGCAGGCCACGGCTCCGGTGCCGTTGCCCATCGTTTCCGGGCAGGGGGCGTGGTTGCGGGGGGCGGATGGTCGGAATTATCTGGATCTGATCGCCTCCTGGTGGGTTTCCATCCACGGACATGCCCATCCAGTGATCGCCCGGGCCATCGCCGAGCAGGCCGGACGGTTGGAACAGGTGATCTTCACCGGTTTGACCCACGAACCGGCGGTGCGGTTGGCGGCGGCGTTGGTGAAACGGTTGCCCGAGGGGTTGAGTCGGGTATTCTTTTCCGATGACGGCTCCACGGCGGTGGAAGTGGCCATGAAGATGGCCTGTCAGTATTGGCGCAATCAGGGAGAGGAGCGGGGGCGTTTTTTGGTGTTCGAGGGGGGGTATCACGGGGATACGGTGGGGGCCATGTCCGCCAGTCGCTCTTCGGGTTTTTTCGAAGGGTATGGACGGATGCTGTTTCCGGTGGACAGCGTACCGTTTCCCGCCACCTGGGATGGGGATGAGGCGGTCGCGGAAAAAGAGGCCCGGGCGCTGGAGGCGTTGGAGCGTTATCTGGAGTCCAGTGGTTTGGGGTGCGTGGCCATGCTGGTGGAACCGTTGATCCAGGGAGCCGGAGGCATGCGCATGTGTCGTCCCAGTTTTTTGGCGGCGGTGGCCGGGCGGTTGCGACAGGCTGGCGTGTTGTTGATCGTCGATGAGGTGATGACCGGTTTCGGGCGGTGCGGAACGTTGTTCGCTTGCGAAAAGGCCGGGATCGCGCCGGATTTGATCTGTCTGTCCAAAGGGTTGACCGGGGGATTTCTGCCCATGGCGGTCACGGTGTGTCGCGAGGGGATTTACGAGGCTTTTCTGGGGGAGACCTTTGATCGGGCCTTGGCCCATGGTCATTCGTTCACGGCCAATGCGTTGGGATGCGCGGCGGCGTTGGCGTCGCTGGGTCTGTTCGAGACGGAACAGACTTTGGTCCGCATTGCCGCCATCGAGGCGATTCATCGGGAACGGTTGGCCGCGTTGGGGCGAGCGGTGGAGTTTCCCAGGGTGATGGGTGTGGTGGCGGCGATGGAACTGGCGTTGGTGGATCGGGGGTATGGATCCCGGATCACGCCGCAATTGATTCAATTCTTTTTGGACCGGGGCATGATCGTTCGGCCTTTGGGGGCGGTGCTGTATCTGATTCCCCCGTACTGCATTTCCGCCGAGGATCTGCATCGGGGCTGGGATGGCATCGACGCGGCGATCCGACAGTTCTCCCACTATTGAAAAAAAAAGAAGGGGTCTGGGGAATTCATTCCCCAGGACTTTGACTTCAAGATTTTAAAAATAAATTTATTAATTAAAAATCAGAACCCTGGAGGATGAATCCTCCAGACCTCCTCTTTTCTTTCAATGGTTTGTGGTGGGAGGCGTCATGACTCATTTTGCCGATCGTCTGATTGAGCGGGCCGTGCGGATCGATTCCCGGGTGATCGTGGGTTTGGATCCGGAAGTGGAGCGTTTTCCGGTTTTTTTGCGGGAGCGTCTGCGGGACGAACCCACCGAGGAGCGGCTGGAAGAGACCCTGTTTGCGTTCAATCGGGCCATCATCGAGATTACCGCCCCCGTGGCGGTGGGCTACAAGCCCCAGGCGGCGTTTTACGAGCAGTACGGCACCGCCGGGCATATCGCTCTGCGTCGCACCTTGATGCTGTTGCGGGATCTGGAGATTCCCATCATCATGGACGGCAAACGCAACGACGTGGCCCATACCGCCAAAGCCTACGCCACCGCATGGTTGGCCACGCACCATCCGGTTTTCAAGACCCCCAATCCCTGGCGGGCCGACGCCTTGACCATCAACGGTTATCTGGGCAAGGACGGGGTGTTGCCCTTCCTGGAGACCAATCGGGATGCGGGACTGTTCGTGCTGGCCAAGACCTCCAATCCCTCCTCCGGGGATCTGCAAGACCTGGAACTGGTCTCCGGCGGAACCGTCGCCGATAAAATGGCGCAATTGGCGGAGATCTGGGGTCGGGACTCCATCGGAGCCTATGGTTATGGCAATGTGGGCATCGTGGTGGGGGCCACCTATCCCGAGACCGCCGCACGTCTGCGCCGGGTGGCTCCCCATGCGTTGTTCCTGATGCCCGGCATCGGCGCCCAGGGTGGTTCCCTCCAGGCCGTGACCGTGGCCGCCGGTCCCCAGGGTGTCGGAGCCTACGCTGCCTCGTCACGGGGGGTGATGTATCCGTTCAAGCCCGAAGAACTGGCGGAAGCGGATTGGCGCGTTGGATTGGCTGAAAAGGTGGAGGAGGCCGCCCGCACATTGCAGGCGGCTGTTTCCAAGGCTTTGGTCACCACTGCAACCGGGTGAGCGCCAGGGCGGCCAGTGACAAGAAGAAGATTCCGCTGATTTTATTGAGCAGTTTCATCGAAATGCGTGCCAGGAGTTGACGTCCCGCCACCACGCCCAATCCGGCGGACAGGCCCAGAGCCAGGGTGGAGCCGACCCAGACCGGGATCGGGGGGGCGGTGCCGGCTAGGCTGGCCACGGCGATCTGGGTTTTGTCTCCCAACTCCGCGACGAAGATCAACAAGAAGGCGCTCAGGAGAATGCTTTTGCCGCTTTTGGGTTCGGCGTTCTCCTCTTCCTCCTCGTCATTGCCGGCGGCGCGCAACGACTGAATCCCGAAGACCGCGAACAATCCAGCCACGATCAGGATCATCACATTGGCCGGCAGCCATTGGGCCAGGGCGGCGCCAAAGGCCACCGCCAGCACGTTGAGTACCACAAAGGCGCTGGTGGCCCCGATGAAGACGGGCCAGCCCCGATGTTTGGCGGCCAGTGTCATGCAGACCAGTTGGGTTTTGTCACCGATTTCGGCCAGGAAAATCAAGGCGAAGGTGGTGGCGGTGGTGGAAATGAAAGAGACGGAATCGGTGACGGCCAGGGCGCTGCTGCTCATGGGAAACCTCGTTCAAAGGGGGTCGGGCATGGTCGATGACAATAGATGAACAAACCTTCCGCCCGACCCCCGTCGGTGGAACGTTGTCATCCAAAGTCTCGCCAGAATCCGATCTTGACCTGAAAGATCGACCCGCCTGCGCCATGATCCGAAAGTATTTCGGTTCAGGTGTGTTGACGCAGGCCCGTTGCGTTGGATCGTGACGACCCGCGGCAAGGCGACTACTCCCCTTGAAAAAAGAAGCCCCGATCCTAATGCAGGATCGGGGCGGCAGGCAAGTTTTTTTATGACGGGGAGGGGAATCAGTCGCGCACCGTTTTGAGGAAGACCAGACCCGCCACTTCGTTGCGATGGTTATGCAGCGCGTCGAGTTGAATCATGATGTCGTTGAGGCGACGTTGGGACGCGGCCATTTGGGGATCCCCCAAAGGCACGTTGCCGGTTGCGGAGGGTGTCATTTGGTTGGCATGCTCTTTGCTGTATTTTTGGAGCAGTTTCTGGAACTTGGCGTTTTCGGCATCATAGGCGTTTTCCGTTTCCGTGATGCGGGCGGTCAACTCGGTGATTTTGTTGGTGCGGCCCGCGGCGCTGTCCGGAAAGTTCCAGGTGCGGATGCCCATACGGGTGGACGTGGGGGTGGCGCGTCGGTTCGCGTGGGTGGGTTTTCTGGGGGGGGTGGCCTTGCTGGTGGCTTTTTTGTCGGCCTTCTTGCCCGCCTGACGTTGCAATTTTTTGGCAAGCACGATCTTGCGCACGTTTTCCTTGTCCTTCTGGACCCGGGCCGCGTGTGAACCGACGTTGGCCTTGGCGCCGGCGGGCATGTTCACCTTGGCGGCGGTCTTGGCGATCTGGGGATTCTCTTTGCCCGACTCATCGCCCCAGACCACGGAAAAAGGTGCGGTCAGCAGCAAGAGGGACAAACAGGCATTGCGAAACCGTTTCATGGCGTTCTCCTTGAACCAAAATGCTTTAGTGCTGTGGGTTTGCCTCCCGTTTCAGAAGAGACAATTCGATAATTAAAGTAATCTATAAAAGCCGACCATGATCAACGACACCGACCATCCCTATCAGGAAGGGTTTCTGCTGACGCTGCTGCTGTTGGCCATCGTGGGCATGGGATGGCTGTTTGCCCCGTTTTTGCCCGGACTGTTTCTTGCCGCCCTGTTGGCCTCCTCGACCTATCCGTTGTATCTCCGGGTGCAGGCCCGCTTGCCTAATGAATCGGTCAGACCGGCGCTGATCATGACTGTTTTGATGTTTTTTTTGGTGGTGAGTCCCATTTTGTATCTGCTGGTGGCCACCACCATCAAGGCGGGCACCCTGGCGCGGGAGATTCAGGCGTGGTTCGCCGGATTTTCCACCCCCGACGCCCTGATGGTCGAGTTGCGGGTGATCCTCGCCTCCCTGCCCATCCCCGAAACCCTGCGGGAAGCGCTGATCGATTGGGTGGGGGAGAACCATACCCAGGTGGGACAGTCCGTCGGCATGGGATTGCTTTTCATTTTCAAGGGGATCACCAATAACGGACTGGCTTTTGTCACCTCGCTGCTGCTGGTGGTGTTCGCGTTGTTTTTCTTCTACCGGGATGGACCGGTGTTGGCGCATCATGTCAAGATTCTCTCGCCGCTCAACAACCATTACGACGATATTTTATTTGGTCGTTTCGCCGCCCTGGCCACGGTCCTGACCATCAGCACCCTGGGGGTCGCCTTGTTGCAGGGACTTTCCTTTTCCCTGGTGACCGCGTTCATGGGACTCCCCTGGTTTTATCTCGGCGTGGCCATCGCCGCGGCGTCGTTCATTCCGGTGGTGGGGGGACTGGTGGTCTGGGGGCCGACGGCTTATGTGCTGTACTGGCATGGTCACCATGGACAGGCTCTGTTTCTGGCCTTGTGGGGAGGACTGGTGACGGGATTTCTCATCGACAATGTCACCCGTCCCCTCCTGATGCGCTGGTTGGCCAGCCAGCATACCCAGGATGGCGGCGGCGAGTTGAAAGTGCTGAACTATACCCTGTTCACCGTGCTGTCCACCTTCGGCGGCTTGATCCAGTTCGGCATTCTGGGACTGCTGTTTGGTCCGATCATCGCCGCCATGGCCATTTCGGTCTTCGAGGTCTACGAGTTGATCTTCGGGGAGGTGTTGGACCGCTCATGAATGCGCGTCTGGCTTGGCATTGTTCCTGGATTGGGTTAACATGCCCATGTCGCGCCAGAATTTCATCCCTCACCCAACGGAGCACCCCCCCATGCCTGTGACCTCGGTTCTGGAAATGGTGAACGAGGCCCTCAAGATCGCCTTGTTGATCTCCGCGCCCATGCTGCTGACCGCCCTGGTGGTGGGTATCATCATTTCGCTGTTTCAGTCCGTGACCCAGATCCAGGAGATGACCCTGACTTTCATCCCCAAGATCCTGGCTACTTTTTTCGCTCTTTCCCTGACTCTGCCGTGGATGATCGAAACCATCATGGACTACTTTGCCAAACTCTTCGACACCATCCCCCGTATGGTCTTGTGACCATCACTTCAAAAGAAGATGCCCCATGGAGCCTTCGGCCCTTCTGGATTTGTTTGGCCTGTCCACCGGTGAAATCGAACGGTTGATCCTGATCTTCTCCCGACTGACCGGGATGTTTCTCTCCGCGCCCTTTTTCTCCCGCAGTGTGGGACCGGCCCGGATCCGGGCGTTGCTGCTGGTCTCTTTGACCGTGGTGATCTATCCCCTGGTCTCCCCCTGGCCCGGCGAGGGCAAAGGCAGTGTGGTGGCCATGGGTTACGCCGCCACCACCGAAGTGATGATCGGGGCGATCTTCGGCATGATGGTCCATTGGGTACTGGTGGCGGTGCAGGTGGCCGGCGGCTTGATGGGCTTTCAGATGGGACTCTCCATGGCCATGGTGATGGATCCTACCTCCGGGGTCCAGGAGGGGGTGCTGTCCAATATTCTCTACCTGACCGCCTTGATGATCTTTCTGGGCTTCAACGGACATCATCTGCTGGTGGAAGGGGTGGCGCGCTCCTTTGCCACGTTGCCTCTGGGGGGAGGATTGCCCCACTCGGAGGATCTGCTGCGCGGAGGGGCGGAGTTGATGGTACGCATGTTCAAACTGGCCCTGCTGGTGGCCGCTCCGGTGATCGGAGCCACCAAGCTTTTGTATCTGGGCATGGGATTGATCAACCGGGCCTCGCCGCAAATCCAGGTCTTTTTCGTCGCCATGCCGATTGCCCAGATCGTGGGTTTTGTCGTCATGGGGTTGTCCATGACCATTTTCGGTCAGGTGATGGTCCAGGAGATGGACGGATTTCTCTCTGCCGCTTTGCGTGTCCTGAGGTTATGAGCCTATGCATCTGTATCTGGATCTGGAAGCGGGCATCTCCGGCAACATGTTCATGGGGGCGTGCCTGGATCTGGGGCTGGAACCCAAGTCCCTGAAAGGCGCTCTGGCCGCCCTGGGGCTGCCGGGCTGGACCTTGGAACTCAAACGTGGCCGACGGGGCGGCATCCGTGGCATCCACGCCCAGGTTCGTCTGGCTCATCAAAATCAGCCACAACGCCATCTGGGCGCCATTTTGGGATTGATCCAGGCCTCGGAATTGCCGGACCCGGTCAAAAAACGCGCCGAGGCCATTTTCGTCAATCTGGCCGAGGCCGAAGCTGCGGTCCATGGCATTCCGGTGGATCAGGTCCATTTCCACGAAGTGGGGGCGGTGGACGCCATCCTTGACATCTGCGGCGCGGCCTTTGCGGTGTGGCAGTTGGGAGTTACCCGGATCACCGCCTCATCGGTTCCCACCGGTACCGGATCGGTCCAGTGCGATCATGGCCGCATGCCCATTCCGGCACCGGCGGTGTTGGAACTGCTGCGCAAACATCACGCTCCGTTGCGCCCCGATCCCGTGGAAGCCGAATTGGTCACACCCACGGGTGCGGCCATTCTGGTGACTCTGGCGGAACGGTTCGGACCTCCGGATCTGCTGCGGGTCGATCGGGTGGGGCATGGACTGGGCAGTCGGGATCTGGCCGGACGGGCCAACATTCTGCGCATCATGGCTTGCGACGCGGAGCGGGACTCATCCCAAACCACGGATCTGGAACGGGATCGGGTGGTGGTACTCTCCTCCCACATCGACGACATGAATCCGGAATGGTTTGGTCCGGTGTGGGATCGTTTGTTTCAGGCCGGGGCGCTGGACATGTCCCTGATCCCCATGACCATGAAAAAAGGTCGCCCCGGGGTGCGTCTGGAAGTGGTGGCCCGGTTGGGTGACGAAGAGGCCATGTCCCGGATCATCCTGACCCACACCACGGCTTTGGGAGTGCGGGTGGCCCAGGTGGACCGTTTTGTCCTGCCCCGGGAGGAGAAGGTGTTGAAAACCCCATGGGGGTCGATCCGTACCAAGGAGGCGGGTGGGGTGTGGCGGCTGGAACACGATGATCTGGTGGTGGTCGCCCGGCGTCAGGGGTGGTCCTTGTTGCAGACCCATCAGCATCTCACCCCGTTTCTGGCGGAGGCCACCGGCGAAAAACTGGCTCCGGTGGTCGAGTTCAAGCAGTATGACCCCTGAACGTCTGCGCGCCTTGCTGCTTGACGTGGCCGAAGGGCGGGCCACGGTGGATCAGGCGTTGCACCACCTGGAGGGGTTTCCCGTGGAGCTGTGTCATCAGCAGGGCGCGGTGGTGGCCCGTTTGGATACCCAGCGGGGCATGCGCCACGGTTTTCCCGAGGTGATTCTGGCGCAAGGCAAACAATACGACCATCTGCAAACCATTGTCGAACGGGCCTTGAGCCGTCCCGGTCCCCTGTTGATCACCCGGGTGACCCGCAAGCGGATTCAGCGTTTGCGCCTGCGGTTTCCCGGGTTGGAGCACGCCGCCGGCACCGGATGTCTCTACCGGGCTGAAGAGTCCATGGCCGCCCCGGAAGGTCTGGTGGGGGTGTTGTGCGCCGGAACCAGCGACATCGCCGTGGCCGAAGAGGCGGCCCTGGTGGCGCGCCTGATGGGGGCCAGGGTGGAAACCCACTATGACGCCGGGGTCGCCGGATTGCATCGCCTGTTGTCGGCGGAGGCGCTGTTGCGTTCCGCCCGGGTGTTCGTGGTGGTGGCGGGCATGGAGGGGGCCATGCCTTCGGTGGTGGGGGGACTGGTGGACAAACCGGTGATCGCCGTGCCCACCTCGGCGGGTTACGGCGCCGCGTTCGGAGGGGTGTCGGCGTTACTGGGCATGCTCAACAGCTGCGCGTCCAATGTGACGGTGGTCAACATCGACAACGGCTTTGGCGCGGGGTATGTGGCCGGGTTGATCAACCGGTTGTGAGGGGGATTGACGGGGGATGGTGTTGGATAGCGCTCAAGGTTTTTGTCTGTTTGGGTTTGTCAATCCATTTTCATCATCCATAAGGGAGCGCGCATGTCTCACCTGCATCGTATTACGGTGAATCCGAACCAGTGTGGTGGCAGACCATGTATTCGTGGACTCCGGGTGCGTGTCAAGGATGTGTTGGATCTGCTGGCCGCAGGTTTGACACGGAATGAGATTCTGGAAGATTTTCCCTACCTGGAAGCCGAGGATCTTTCGGCCACGTTGGAATATGTCACCAAGGATGATGATTTTGTAAAAAGACGCTGTTTGTTATCCGATGGCCCGTCCATTGTTTGGGTGCGGGTTGGGAATGTCGGGAACAAATCTTTGCTGGTTTGGTTCGAGAAGACCCTTCCGGATCTTGAGTCGGCTTTGTTGGCCGGTGAATCGATAGTCGAGATTGTATGATTCTGGGAAAGTGGGTGAATTAATGAGCAATATTGATGAACTGGAAGCAATGATTCGGAAAATCCGAGATAAAATACCGGAGTGCAGAAAAGAATCAATCAATGAGGAGGATACGAAGCGGGTACTGATTCTGCCTCTTTTGCAGGCTTTGCAATGGGATATTCATGGCATTAGAGAAGTTTGTTCTGAATATCGAAATCATCGACAAAGCAATCCAGTGGATTGTGCCCTGCTGTTAAACAATTTGCCTTGTTTGTATGTTGAGGCCAAGCCGGTAAATTGTTTGTTGGAGGAGCGTAAATGGGCAGATCAGATCGTTTCGTATGCGGCGAGTGATGGCGTTGTTTGGTGTGTTTTGACCAATGGTGATGAATATCGATTTTACAATGCAAATGCTTTAGGTAACTCTGAGAGTAAGTTGTATCAAAAGGTGATGATTTCGGATATTGCCCGGCATCAGGAGACGGTGGAGACTTTGGCGTTGATTTCCAGAGAGAACATGAAAAGAAAGTATTTGGATGAGTTATCAGTCTGTTGATAAAATATAAATCATCTGGTATACTGTTGCCATTGAACCTGACAGGAGGGAGAGATGGCACTGGGACAGATGGGCGGGAAGCAGGAAGAGATATTCATCACGTGGGATGAGTTGCCGAGGTCGCCTGGGC
>JADGAZ010000033.1 GCA_015231755.1 Magnetococcales bacterium
CGGCCCCGACTCCGACCCCAGCTCCGGCCCCGGCGCTGACCCCAGCCCCGGCCCCGACCCCAGCCCCATCTTCGGATTCGGCCCCGACCCCAGCCCCATCTTCGGATTCGGCCCCGACACAGGTTCCGACACCGGCCTCGACCAACGCGGCGGATGCGCCTGTGCCTGAAGCGGTGCCAGCTCCGGCTTCGACAGTCGTTGTTCCTTCGGGACCGGTTGCGCCTTCCGATCCGGTGGTCACGCCGGGTATGGAAAATCGTTTATTGGCGTCGATGGTCTTTCCGCGCCGTCCCATCCAGTTTCCCACCGATCCGGAAGAGAGCCCGTCCGAATCGCCTGCGCCCATTCACGCCACCCGCACGGTGGTGGTGGATCTGCCCAAACTCAATTTGCACTCCATGCCCTCCTTTCAGGGTACGCTGCTGAAGGAGTTGCATCAGGGCGTTGATCTCATCGTGCATTGGGGGGAAAATGGTTGGTTGCAGGTTACGGATTCCACCAATACCACAGGTTGGGTGATGGCTTTCGCCACCCGGGACGCCTCCACCCGACAACGCATCACGGTGCGGGAGACTTTCTCCCCGGCTGTACCCAAATGACTCCCTGGGGGAAGTTTTTTTCCTTCAGGATTCCCCGATTGATTGTGCATCCCAGGTGAGTGGACCATCATGAACCATCCCGCCAGTACCGATACCACCGAACTCGCCGCCCAACTGGTGCGTGTTCCTTCCGTCACACCGGTGGATGCGGGCTGTCAGGCCATTGTCCAGCAGCGTCTGCAACAGGCGGGATTCACTGTGCATTCCTTGCGTTTCGGCGGGGTGGACAATCTGTACGCCCGCATCGGCACCACAGGCAGCAATCTGTGTCTGGCGGGGCATACCGATGTGGTCTCTCCGGGCAATCCCGCCCATTGGCAGTGTGGCCCTTTTGCCGGAGAGATTCACGACGGGCAGCTCGTGGGGCGGGGGGTGGCCGACATGAAGGGGGGAGTGGCGGCCATGATCGTGGCGGCGGAACGGTTTTTAAAGTCACGTCCGGATTTTCGTCATTCGATTTCTTTTTTGATCACCGGCGACGAAGAGGGAGAGGCCACCCAGGGCACCGTGAAAGTGTTGGAATGGTTGCGGGAAAAAGGGGAAAGCCTGGATTTTTGTCTGGTGGGGGAGCCGACCAGCGATGCGGTGTTGGGGGATCAATACAAGAATGGACGCCGTGGCTCGTTGAACGGGGAGATTCGTTTTCTGGGTCGTCAAGGGCATGTGGCCCATCCCCATTTGGCCAACAATCCGATTCATCGGGCCATGCCGCTTTTGGCGCAATTGGCGGTGTTGCGTTTCGACGAAGGCAGTGCGGATTTTCCCCCCACCTCTTTGCAGCTCACCACCATCCATGCCGGGGATGCCACCACCAACAATGTGATTCCCAGTCTGTTGATCGTGCGGTTCAACATTCGTTTCGGCACGGCCAGCACTCCGGAATCGTTGGAAAAGGCCATTCGGGGGGTGTTGGATGCGGATGGTTGCGAGTATGAACTGTTTTTGGAGGTTTCGGGATTGCCCTTTTTGACCCAAACCGGTGTGTTGGGGCATTGTCTGGAGGAGGCGACACGGGAGGTTCTGGGGATCACACCCCGGCCTTCCACCGGGGGAGGCACTTCCGATGCCCGATTCATCTCCCGCGATTGTCCTCAGACTTTGGAGTTGGGACTGGTGGGGCGAACCATTCACAAGGTCAACGAATCGGCCCCGGTGGCCGATCTGGAGGCGTTGAGCCGGGTCTATCAGCGGCTGATGGAGCGACTGTTCGACGCGCTGCCGTGACCATTGAAAAAAAAAGAGAGGGTCTGGGAGATTCATCTCCCAGGGTTTTGATCTTTTGATTTTAAAAAATAATATTTTTATGATTGTTGATTGATTTTTAAAGTCAAAACCCTGGAGGATGAATCCTCCAGACCACCTCTTTTTTTTCAATAGGTTATCGCCATAGCAGTCTTTGGCCGGCCCCCAGAGACAGGCTATGCTCCATGGCGTCACGCAACCAGATTCGCCCCGCCGTCACCGCCTCCATCACCGACAACCCCTTGGCCAGACCCGCCGCGATGGCCGATGCCAACGTGCAACCCGTGCCGTGAAAACCCGGACCCGGCAGACGGCGATCCTGAAACAACCGACTCTCCGCCCCGTTTTCCAACCAGTCCTTGGCCATCTCCCCGTCCAGATGCCCCCCCTTGAGCAATACCGCTCCCGCCCCCATCTGTCGCAGTTGTCGCGCCGCCTCTTGCATTTGGTCCATCGTGGTCACCGACAGACCGGTCAAGGCCGCCGCCTCTGGCAGATTGGGAGTCAACAGGGTGGTGCGGGGCACCAGTTCCCTGCGATAGCTCTCCAGTCCACCGGGTTCCAGCAGAATGCCACCCCCGGTCCCGGCCAACACCGGATCCGCCACCAGCGGAATATCCGGATATTCCGCCAGCACTCCCGCCACGGCACGGGTGATCTCTCCCGTGGCCAGCATCCCCAACTTGACACAATCGGCGCCGATATCCTCCAGACAGGCCCGCATCTGCGCGATCACCAATTCCGCGGGCAGAGGCACCACCCGGGAAACCGATCCGGTATCCTGGACCGTGATGGCCGTGATCGCCGTCATGCCATAGACCCCCAACGCCGTCACCACCTTCAAATCCGCCTGGATTCCGGCCCCGGCCACCGGGTCGGAACCGGCCACGATCAACACCCGTGCCATGCTTGTCCGCTTGTCACCCATCTTGAGGTGTGTTAATATTGCATGCTGTGGATTTTGATCGATTTTCAATGGACTATTCCCCCCCATGTAAGGAAACAGGAAACGCCGCCATGCCAAAGGTACTCATCTCCGACAAAATGTCCTCCGAAGCCGAAGCCGCCTTCAAAGCCCGTGGCGTGGAGGTGGATTATAAGCCGGGATTGAGTCCCGAGGAATTGAAATCGATTCTGCCGGAATACGATGGTATCGCCATCCGTTCCGCCACCAAACTGACCGCCGAACTCATCGAAGCTGCCACCAATCTCAAGGTGATCGGACGGGCCGGCATCGGTGTGGATAACGTCAACATTCCCGCCGCCTCCAAGCGCGGGGTGATCGTGATGAACGCTCCCTTTGGCAACGCCACCACCACCGCCGAATTGACCGTGGCCCTCGCCCTGGCCGCAGCCCGTCACATTCCGGCGGCCACGGCTTCCACCCGTCTGGGCAAATGGGAAAAGAACGGTTTCATGGGACGGGAGTTGTCGGGCAAGGTGTTGGGCATCATCGGCACGGGCAATATCGGTTCCCTGGTGGTGGATCGTTTTCTGGGGCTGAAAATGCGGGTGTTGGCTTTTGATCCCTTCATCAGCAATCAGCGGGCGGAGGATCTGGGGGTGACCTTGTGTCCCACCCTGGAGGAGTTTTGGCCCCAGATCGATGTGTTGACCGTTCACACTCCCCTGATTCCCGCCACCCGTCACATCGTCAACGCCGACGCCTTCGAGCGCATGAAAAAGGGCGTGATCGTGGTCAACTGCGCCCGTGGCGGCATCATCGATGAGACTGCCCTGTATCATGCCCTGAAATCTGGCAAGGTATTCGCCGCTGGTCTGGATGTGTTCGAGCAGGAACCCGCCAAGGAAAGTCCTCTGTTTGAACTCGACAACGTGGTGTTCACCCCCCATCTTGGCGCCTCGACCCATGAGGCCCAGGTCAAGGTGGCGGTACAGATCGCCGAGCAGATCGCCGATTATCTCCTCAAGGGCACGGTTCAGAACGCCTTGAACATTCCGGCGGTTTCGGAAGGGGAGTTGTCCACGTTGCGTCCCTATCTGAATCTGGCGGACAAGCTGGGTACCACCCTGGGGCAGTTGACCGAGTCGGGCATCAAGCGCATCGAGGTGTTGTACGAAGGGGAGGTCTCCACCCTGAGCCGCAAGCCCATTACCAATATGGTGCTCAACAGCCTGTTGAAACCCATGCTGGCGGGAGTCAATCTGGTCAATGCGCCGTTGCTGGCCGAGGAACGGGGTATCGAGGTGGTGGAGGCGGTACGTCGTCATTCCCACAAAGGTTTCACCTCCGCGTTGGGGGTGACCATCACCACCGAAACCAGTGAGCGTTGCATCACCGGCACGCTGCTTTATGGCAAGGAACCGCGCATTGTGGCCATGAGCAATATTCCCATCGAGGCCACGCCCGAGGGCAATCTGTTGTTCGTGGCCAACAACGATGCGCCTGGTCTGATCGGACGGGTGGGAACCATTCTGGGTGAGGCGCAGATCAATATCGCCAACTTCCATCTGGGTCGTCAGGATATCGGCGGACGCGCCATTGCCTTTATCAATGTGGATCAGGATGTGCCGCTGGAGGTGATGAAGCGTCTGGAAACCGTCCCCAACGTGCTGGAAGTGAAGCTGGTCCGCTATTAAAAAAAAGAAGGGGTCTGGGGGATTCTTCCCCCAGGGTTTTGACTTTAAAAATAAAAATTTACAGATTTGTAATTTTTAAAGTCAAAAAATTAAAACCCTGGGAGATAAATCTCCCAGGCCCTCTCTTTTTTTCAATGGTGTCGTTTTTTTAAAACGCGCCGGTGAGAAAGGGATTGCTGCGGCGTTCCCGTCCCAGGGTGGTGGAGGGACCGTGACCCGGATGACATCTCACCCCGTCTCCCAAAGTGAGCAGTCGCGTGCGAATCGAGTGCATCAACTGTTCGTGATCCCCGCCCGGCAGGTCGGTGCGTCCGATGGATCCGGCAAACAACGTATCCCCGACCAGCAGATCATCCCCGCAACGCAGACACACCCCCCCCGGGGTGTGGCCCGGTGTATGGATCACTTCCAAGGTCAAGCCGGCGATGCGCAACATTTCCTTGTCCTGGATGGTTCGATCGATGGTCGGCACCGCACCGAAGGGCAGACCCCAGGTTGCCGCATGACGGGCTGAATTTTCGATCAGAAACCGATCCGCCTCATGAATCCAGAACGGTATTCCGGTCAAACGTTTCAACTCGGCCACGCCGCCGACGTGATCGAAATGACCATGGGTGCAGACGATATGGGTAGGCTTGAGTCGCAAATGTTTCAATCGGTCGAGGATTTTGTTGGCGTCTCCACCCGGATCCACCACCACGGCCTCGCCGCTGACCGGATCTCCGAGCAGTTGACAGTTGACCTGAAGCGGTCCGGTTTCCATGATTTCATGCACGCGGGTCATCTATTGGGCTCCTTGAGTCAGCAATCCGGCCATGGACGGGCTCATTCCTTCGCGCATCATGGCCTGGTACCCCTTGTCGAGGAGTTCGGTTTCGATGGCGAGCATGGCTTCCATGGCCAGTTCATAGGCGTCGTAGGGGGTTTGGCGCAGGGTGCCGGGTGATCCGGAACGTCCCCATTCCCGGATAACATGCCATCGTCCCAACAGATCCCTTTGAATCTGAATGGAATAATAAAGCACTGCACCCGTGACCGGGTTGGGTCGTTGCAGATAGACTTTCATGAGAGGCCAGACAATAATCCGTGAATGGATGGACCACAATGGCTAAAAGAGGCCACCCGACAGTTGATTTCTTTTTCACAATACACTATTTTCTGAAAGATTGCTCCCCCCGAACCGTGTGACAAGGCGATGTGGATCATTTCTCGAATTCTGGTCAACAAGATTCTCGCCCATGCGCAGCGTTCCTTGCCCCGTGAATGCGTTGGCGTACTGGCCGGTCAGGGGCGGGAGGCGCTCTCCTGGCACCCCTTGACCAACATCGCCCCAGGGGAACAGACTTTCCTGGCGGATTCCAACGAGCAGATCCGGCTTTTCCGGGAACTGCGGGAGCAGGGGCGGGAAGTGGTGGCCATCTACCACAGCCATCCGAAAGGACCGGCGCAACCCTCCTCCATGGATCGGGAGCTGGCGGTCTATCCGGACGCCTTGATGCTGGTGGTGGGCATGCAAACCGATGGCCGTCTGGAAATGAATGGTTTTTTGAACCGCGATGGCCGTCTTGAACCACAAGAGGTGACCATCCGGGATTGAGCCACTTCCGTTGCTTGTGGCGGGATGTGGGTTGTTGGATTGTACCTTTGGGCGGATTCCTGGGCAGATCTCCCGGATCCGGCTTCAAACACACACAGTCGGCTTTGCCCTCGTGGCGGAACAGGTAGACGCATCGGACTTAAAATCCGCTGACCGAAAGGTCGTCCCGGTTCGATTCCGGGCGTGGGCACCAAATCATTTTTTCAAAAAATGTGGATTGAAGTGTAAAAATCCCGCAAGAAGTCAAGACTTGCGGGATTTTTTGCGTGCGTTTCAAAGCAGGCCAATTGGCGCATGGTCACGTATTTCAGCATATTGAACATGTTGTATTGTATGACTGATTATTTAAAGAATTAAATTCCCCATGGCGATACCACCGGCAACTCCCCCCTGTTTTCCGGTCGTCGGGTGACGATCGGAAAACAGGGGGGAGGAGAGCATCAGAACTCCCGCAGCAGTTCGTTGATGCCGGTTTTGGAGCGGGTGCGCTCGTCCACGGTTTTGACGATCACGGCGCAGTAGAGATTGGGACCGGGTTCGCCATTGGGCAGGGGTTTGCCGGGCATGGTGCCGGAGACCACCACCGAGTAGGGGGGGACATAGCCCAGGTGGATTTCACCGGTATTGCGGTCCACGATACGGGTGGACGCCCCCAGATAGACCCCCATGGAGATCACCGAGCCTGTGCCCACGATCACCCCTTCCGCCACTTCGGCGCGAGCGCCGATGAAGCAATTGTCCTCGATGATCACCGGATTGGCCTGCAAAGGTTCCAGCACGCCGCCGATGCCCACGCCGCCGGACAGATGGACATTCTTGCCGATCTGGGCGCAGGAGCCCACCGTGGACCAGGTATCCACCATGGTGGCGGAATCCACATAGGCGCCGATGTTGATGTAGCAGGGCATCAGCACCGCCTTGGGGGCGATGAAGCAGCCCCGGCGGGCGATGGCCGAGGGGACCACCCGGATGCCCGCCTCCCGGAACTGTTTTTTCTTCCAGGTGGTGAATTTCAGCGGCACCTTGTCGAACCAGCGGGCGTCACCGGCGCGGATGGTGGTGTTGTCGTGAATCTTGAAGTAGAGCAGCACCGCCTTTTTGACCCATTGGTTGACCATCCAGCCATGGGTGGCCCCTTCGGGAGCCGGAGTGTCGGCGGGAACGGGCTGGGCCACCCGCAACCGGCCCTGGTCCAGGTCGTCGATGACACCGAGAATGATCTGACGCAAGGTGGCATCGCAATCGGGACCGATGTTGGCGCGGTCTTCCCAGGCCGCTTCAATGATGGTTTGTGGATCGGACACTCAAGATCTCCTTGTGGCTGGAGGTGGATTTCAGGATTGAAGTTCCTTGGCGCAGGAGGCAATGCGCTGCATGGCGTCGCGGTTTTCTTCCACCGAGGCCACCAGGGCCACCCGGAGGCACCCTTCTCCGGGATTGCCGCTGGCGCCGGGATGGGTGGCGTGTCCCGTGGAGCGGCTCAGATAGGCCCCCGGGAGCGTGGTCACATTGTAGCGGTCATAGAGACGATGGGCAAAGCGTTCTCCGCCACCCGGCACCTGCAACCACAGATAGAAACCCGCGTCCGGCGCCCGGACCGGCAGCACCGGGGAGAGGATTTCCAGGGCGTCGGCGAGTTTTTGTCGATAGATGGCGCGGTTTTCTGCCACATGGGATTCGTCTTTCCAGGCGGCGATGGCAGCCCGCTGGATGAAAGGCGGGGTGGAGCATCCGGTATAGGTTCGGAGTTGTTGATATTTTTTCAAGATGGTCGGGTCGCCGGCCACGAATCCGCTGCGGGCGCCGGGGAGGTTGGAGCGCTTGGACAGGGAGTGGAAGGCCACGCAGCGTTGAAAATCCTTGCGTCCGGCGCGCCAGGCGGCCTGAAGAATGCCGGGAGGCGGGCTGTTGTACCAGATTTCCGAGTAGCACTCGTCGGAGACGATGACGAAATTGTGACGGTCCGCCAATTGGATAAGGGTTTGTAACCGTTCCAGGGAGAAGGCGGCCCCGGTGGGGTTGGAGGGGGTACACAGATACAGCAGTTGCACCCGGTCGAGCAGGGCGGGGGGCAGGGCGCCGAAGTCGGGCAGGAATCCTTCCGAGGCGCTGGCGTTCATGTAGATCGGTTCCGCATGGGCCATGATGGCCGCCCCTTCGTAGATCTGATAGAAGGGATTGGGCATCAGGATGGCGGGTTTGGAACGGTTTTTCGGGGCGGGATCCACCACGGCCTGGGCGATGGAGAACAGCGCCTCGCGGGTGCCGTTGACCGGCAACAGGTGACGATCCGGATCCAGGGCGCCGGACTGGAGCTGAAAACGGGTTTCGGTCCATTGACAGGCGGCCTGACGCAGTTCCGGCATGCCCTGAGTCGAGGGATAGCGGGAGACCTCGTGGAGCGAGTCCCGCATGGCGTCGAGCAGAAAGGGGGCCGGAGGATGTTTGGGTTCGCCGATGGACAGATTGATCGGCGACAGGGTGGACGAGGTGACGTTGGCCAGCAGAACGGCCAGTTTTTCAAACGGATAAGGTTCCAGAAGGTTCAGGAGTGGATTCATGGTCGTGGGCGTTCCAGGGTGAGGGTTTTTCTGGGTTTGCGGTCGTAGACGTGCCCACGGATCCATTGGACCATATCGGACCACATGGAGGTGATTTCCGTTGGATTGGGCAGGACTCCCGCAAAGGGGAGTTCGATGGTGATGATGGGCAACTTTTTTTGGATGCCCGCGAATCGTCCCAAAGAACCAGGATAGGTGCCGAGCAGGGTCAGGTAAAGGGCGCCGAGTCGTTCCGGCGGGGTTGTGGGGGGACCGTCGAAGTCGAGCAGTCCGAAGGGGGCATGGAGGGAGACGATGGCGTTGGGACGGAATCGTTCGATCTCTTCGGCGACCCAGCGGGATTCGGGTTCGCTCAACGGGGCGGGACCGGGGTAGCGACGGGGATCGCTGTTGGTTTTGTTCATCCAATAGTCGCGGCTTTCCCGTTGCCAGTCGGTGGTGGGAAAGTTGCGGTTCAGATCCACCCCGTGGGCGTTGGTGCGTTGCGAGGCCTCCCGCAGCAGGCCGTCGGGGTTGACCAGTGGGACGATGCGCCAGTGGAACAGGCCGGAGTGGTGAGCATCGAGAATTTCCATCCATTTGAACACGATGCTCACCGAGGAGTATTCATCCCCGTGGATGCCTCCCAGCAGCAGCACCCGGGCCTGGGGGGGGCGACTGGGTTGGGGCGGGTACTCTTTGATCAGAATGGGCAGTCCGTTGACCGAATGGGCGCCGGTGGCTTGCAGATTGAAATTCTGGCAGGCCATGGGATCGACACTGCGCAATTTGCCGCCGATTTTTGCGCACATCTCCGCCGCGGAGAGGGAAGGAGTGATTTTTTCTGTTTTTTTGGAGGGTTCGTGTGTGATATTTTCCTTGACGGCATCCTGAACGATTTCGTCCATGGCGTCATGGGTGGAGAGGTTGGAAGGATCCTCGGCCTGGACCAGACCAGTCAACAGAACCATCAGCAAGCCGATTGCCGTCAGCTGGAAAAACAGCCGCGGCAAAGACGCGGGTAACCTGTGTCCGGTCTGGTGTCGGGGGCTGACCCGGTGATGGCGCGGATGGGATGCGGGCATGAGTGACGCATTGCTGGAGGAAATGGGAACGTTCTCTTTCTTTATAGATACGCTCGCTTTGTACCCCACAAGGGGAGGCGCGTCAAAGCGAAATGCGCGGAAATCGGCTGGATCGGGGGATATTTTTGCAGCTTTTATGTTGATACGGGCAATATGGCAAAATTATTGCTTGGTTGGTGTGGACGCGCCGCCGCGCATCTGTGTGTGGAGTGGACCATGGCCTTTATGCCGGAAAGGGTGGTATGATACTTCCATGATCGGGAAATCACGCGGACGACGAATGTCTGGACAAGACGATCTCAATCAATAAGGCATCGGACTTGAACACCATGGATAGACGGAGTTTTCTGAAAATCTTGACAGCAGGTACGATCGGATCGCTTCCGTTCGGCCAGGAGGCGTGGGCGGCTGCGGCATCCTCTCGTCCTGCCGGTCCCTTGCCCAAATCCAAGGCCACTCCCGATTCCCGGGACGACGATCTGGACGCCTATCTGCACAAGGTGCGCTATTTCAACGAGGACCATCCCGATGACGTGTTCTTGAAAGAAGAACAACTCAATCTGCTGCTCTCCTCGGTCAAACGGTTCAACCGCATCCAGAAAATGGTCGGGTTTGGCAACTTCTATCTGTTGGATTTCGATCAGGCGGTCTATATCGCTCGGACCCAAACCGAAGTCGGCCCCTTCACGGTGGAGGAACTCAACTTCCTCGAACAGCTTTTTTACGCCAGCGCCTCGGAATACGGCTTCTACGGGGAAAAACCGTTGCGCAACCTCACGGACCGCATCCCCATGCAAGAGGTGGTCAAGCTGCAAGGCACCGGAAATTATCTCTTCCGTGGACAGCCCGAGGCGATCTATCAACATCTGCGCAAGGAACTGGGGGATCAGGTGGTGCTCACCTCCGGAGTGCGCAGCGTGATCAAGCAGTTTCTGCTCTTTCTTACCAAGGTGGCCGACAGCAATGGCAACCTTTCCAGAGCTTCCCGTTCCCTGGCGCCTCCGGGATACTCCTATCACGGCGTGAGCGATTTCGACGTGGGACAGGCCGGTCTGGGTGCGTTCAACTTCACCGAACGTTTCGTGACCACGCCGGTCTTTCACCGTCTGCGGGATCTGGGTTATCTGCGCCTGCGCTATCCCCGGGACAATCTGTTGGGAGTGCGCTTTGAACCCTGGCACATCAAGGTGAATGTCCAAGGCGACGCCAGCGGACGGATCTAGGTTCGGCTCCCGCCTGACGCGGGTGGCCTGGATCGGTCTCGGAGGCAATCGCAGGGACTCTTTGGCCCTGTTGTTGCGCGCCCTCCAGCGTCTGCGACACCATCGGGGAGTGGATCGTTTGACCCTCTCTCCCCTCTATCTGACCCAGCCGGTGGGGCCGGTGCAGGCCCAATCCTGGTTCGTCAACGGGGTGGCCGTGGTGGAAACCCGCCTCGGGGCCTCGGCTCTGCTCTCTTTGTTGTCCCGGATCGAAACCGCCGCAGGACGCAACCGGAAACACGAAATCCATTGGGGCCCCCGTCCCCTGGATCTGGACCTGCTGTTTCATGGCCAGCGGGTGATGCGTACCCGAACCCTCGTGCTGCCCCATCCCCGCTTGCATCGGCGACGCTTCGTTTTGCAACCCATGGCCGACTTGGCTCCTGGATGGATTCATCCCCGCTTCGGTAAAACCATTGACACCTTGCTCCGGGAAGTCGATGATACGGCCCGGATCATCCCTTGGAGTGAATGGGCGCGGACTCCCGTCATGGATGGATCCTCAAGAGCCGCGACCCTGCCCGTTATCCCAAGGATGTGTGTCATGCGGGGATTTTCGTCTGCCCCGTTTCAACCCAAACCTAGCGGGACGCCTGGATCACCCTTCGTGGGGGACCGGGACGGACTTTCATGAAGCGATTCTTTTCTGCGGCACTTCTCCTTTTGGTTGATCATGTGACGGCGCTCCGGGTTGTACCAGTCCGGGTTGCGCGGCCCCGTGCGTTGCGGTCGGACCCACGGAGGGGACTTTGACTCCCCGGGTGACGGTCCCGGAACTGGGGCGCATGAAACGGGACGGACGACGCATCGTTTGCGTGACGGCTTATGACTATACCTTCGCCCGTCTGTTCGAGCAGGCCGGGGTGGAGATTTTGTTGGTGGGTGACTCCCTGGGCATGGTGATTCTGGGCCATGAGACCACCTTGCCGGTCACCCTGGATCAGATGATCCATCACACCACTGCGGTGGTGCGGGGAGCCTCCCGTGCTCTGGTGGTGTGCGACATGCCTTTCGGTGTCTGTCACGGGCCGGGTCATGTGGTCATGGACGCGGCGGTGCGGATCCTCAAAGAGAGCGGTTGTCAGGCGGTCAAGCTCGAAGGGGGGGTGCGCATGGTCGAAACCATCCGGTTTCTGGCCGATCACCACATCCCGGTCATGGCCCATGTGGGCTTGACCCCCCAGTCGGTGCATGCTTTTGGCGGATTCAAGGTGCAGGGTCGGGGGGATGCGGCGGCGCAGGTGTTGGAAGATGCCCTGGCCGTGGAGCGCGCCGGAGCTTTCGCCGTGATTCTGGAGGGGATTCCCTCCGCTTTGGCTCAGAGTATCACCGGGCAACTGGCCATTCCCACCATCGGCATCGGCGCCGGTCCGGCGTGTGACGGGCAGGTGTTGGTGGGATATGACCTGTTGGGGCTTTTCGACGGCGTGCGGCCCCGTTTCGTCAAGCACTATCTGGAAGGGGGGCAGGGGATCGTCGATGCCGTGGGCCGCTTCGCCGACGAGGTGCGCTCCGGCGCGTTCCCCGGTCCCGAACACGGCTTCGCCGGTTGATCGTGGCTCTTTGACCAGACAACGAGAACATAAAAAACATCATGGAACTTCTGACCGATTCGATGGCCCTGGCCCACTGGCGCGGGGCGTGTCGTCAGCAGGGCGGAGCCATTGGTTTCGTCCCCACCATGGGTGCTTTGCATCCGGGTCATCTCAGCCTGATCCGCGCCGCCCGGGAGCAGTGTACCCATGTGGTGGCCTCGATTTTCGTCAATCCCACCCAGTTCGGTCCCAACGAGGATTTTGCCCGTTATCCCCGCACCCTGGAGGCGGATCGGGAGATGCTGGAGAGCGTCGGCTGTGATGCTGTGTATCTGCCATCGGTCTCCGAAATCTATCCCGAAGGCTTCCAGACCACCATCCGGGTCGAGCCCCTCGCTTTGGATCTGTGTGGGCGGTCGAGACCGGGGCATTTCGATGGGGTGGCGGGGGTGGTGACGATCCTGTTCAACCGGGTGCGGCCCGATGTGGCCTTTTTCGGGTTGAAGGACTATCAGCAGTTTTTGTTGATTCGGCGTCTGGTGACGGATCTGGTTTTGCCGTTGCGCGTGGTGGGGGTGCCCACCGTGCGGGAGGCGGATGGATTGGCCATGTCGAGTCGCAACCGTTATCTTGGCCCGGAGGATCGGGTGCGGGCCACGGCCTTGCATCGGGGATTGCTGGCGGCCCGGCAGGCCTGGCGGGCTGGCGAGCGGCAGGTGGCGGTGTTGGAGCGTGTGGCCCGGGGTGTGCTTGAGCAGGCCGGCATCGAGACGGTGGAATATGTGGCGGTACGCGAGGCACACACCTTGCGGGGGGTCACCCAGGTCGCGGATCACGACGATGTCGTGATGCTGATGGCTGCCCGTGTGGGAGGAGCGCGTTTGATCGACAACATGGTGTTGTCACGCGAGGATGGAGCGGAATTGTCAATCTGAGCCATAAAGGGATTTGGAGGATGGAGATTACTCTGCTGAAATGCAAGTTGCATCGGGCCACGGTCACCGAGACCCATGTGGACTACGAGGGTTCGTGCGCCATCGATGAAACGTTGATGGAACGGGCCGGATTGCGTGAATTTGAACAGATTCATCTGTGGAATGTCACCAATGGGGAGCGGTTGACCACCTATGCCATCCGTGCCGCCCGTGACAGTGGTACCATTTCGGTCAACGGTTCGGCGGCCCACAAGGCCAGAAACGGGGATATTCTGATCATCGCCGCGTTCGTCGCCATGACCCCCGAGGAGGCGGATGCCTTCGCGCCCACGTTGGTGTATGTGGATGCGGCCAATCGCGTGAAACAGGTCAGTCGTTCCCTGCCCGCGCAGGTTTGATCACAACCATTCAAAAATAAAGAGGGGATCTGGGGGATTCATCCCCCAGATCCCCTTCTTTTGTTCTCGATCGTTCAGCGGCGTTTGCGTTCTTTTTCCTGGGGTTCGGGTTTGCGTTCCATCTCCTTGGCCAGTTTTTCCTCACGCTGGGCGATGTCTCGTTCCGGCGATCCGGCGGGCAGCAGCCGCATGGCTTCCCGGAAATGCCAGATAGCGTTGTCCCGCTCCTGGATCAACACATTGTGTCGCCCCATGGCTAGGTGTCCCTCCCCCGGGTGTCCGGCCTGACTCTCGCAGATTCCCAACAGATAGAAATAACGCGGCTCGTCCGGATACTGGGCGGCCAATTGACGCAGAATGCGAATGGACTCCAGGGGTTTTTGCTGTTCTTTCAGGGCGAAGGCCAACCGGAATTGCAGATCGGCCTGATCGGGCAATCCGGCGATGGCCGCCTTGAGATCCTGTTCCGCCTCGGCGAAACGACCCATCTCGATGCGGGTCACCCCCCGGTGACGCAGCAGATAGGGATCGTTGGGGTATTGTTTCACCAGGGTGTTGAACAGGGTTTCGGCCTCCGGGAGTTTGCCGGCGGCGCGCAAGGATTCCGCCAGACCTTGTTCCAGGGCCAGATTGCCTGGATCGAGCTTGAGCCGTTCGCGAAACCGTTGAATGCTTTCTTCCGGAGAGTCGTGGGTTTCGGCCTCCAGAATGGCGCGCATCCGGTCCAGCAACTGGTTTTCCTTTTGATCGGGACGGTTGTTTGCGTTGGCCGGCTCTTCCGAGGCCATGCGCTGGGCATCCAGCAGTCGTTCGGTGGTGATGGGATGGGTGAGCAGATAGGGCGGAGGCAGGGAGGCGATCCGTTGTTGCTGCACCAGTCGGTTCATGAATCTGGCCAGTCCGTCGGGATTGAATCCGGTACGGGCCAGCAGCGAGACCGCCAGACGGTCGGCTTGGGACTCTTTGCGACGGATGGACTCCAGCATGTTGGTTTGGGCCGAGGCCATTCCGCCGGTGATCATCGCCTGACTGACCCGTCCGTCACGGGAGGCCACCCCGGCCAGAATGCCGGCGGCGGTGGTGATCAGGGTCTGAATCGACAGCTTCTGAGACAAGGATTCCAGTTGCAGATGGTGCCCGGCCTTGAGATGGCCAATTTCGTGGGCCATGACTCCCGCCAGTTCATCCCGGTCCCGGACCGCCAGCAGCAATCCGCTGTTCAAGACGATATGCCGGTTGAGCATGGCGAAGGCGTTGAGGGTGGGGTTGAGCACCACATGAAACCGCACCTCCTTGGGAGGCAGATCCGCCGCCTGCGCCAAAGGTTCGCCGATGCGCCGCAACAGTTCGGTGGTTTCCGGCCCCATGGCGAGGACCACTAGGTTCGGTTCTTTTTCCGCCCCCCGCAACGGGGCCGGATGGAACAGCCAAAGGGCCAGCAGGGGCAACAGCATCACCCTGGCGGGGTTGCGGAGTCTGTGCGTGATGATGGGCATGATAATTGCTAAGATTTTAGAAGGGTTGATGGTCCGCATGGATCAAAGTGTGCGTCATGCGGACGGGAATGGCGAGTCTCCATCGCGTATCGGGACCATTTTTTTTGCACTGGAGGGACGGTGAACCGTTTTTCCCGCTTGGAGGAGTTGCGGCGTCTCAAGGAGGAGGCGGCCGGTCAGGCGTTTGCCAGGACTCTGGCGCGTATCGAGGATTTGCGTCAGCGGATCGCGGTATTGGACCGGGAAACCGCCGAGGAGAAAACCGCCGCCATCGACGCCCTGGCCGCTCCTGGACCCGAGCGTCCCGATCCGGGATTGCTGGATGCCTATCTGACGGGTCAGGCGTGGCGGCGTGAACGGCTGGAGATGGCCTTGCGGCGCGCCCAGCAGGAATCGGAGGTGGCCCGCGAGACGTGGCGCGGAACTCGCATGCAGTTGCAACAGGCCGAGGTGTTGGCCAAGAAAGAGGATGTGCGTCAGCAACGCGAGGCGCACCGTCAGGAGTTGAAACAGATGGATATGGTGGCGATTCAGCGGATCGGTCGGGATCCGGACGGTCAGTTTCAGGCAAGGAGGGGTTTGGCGTGAACATTTCCAAACGGACACGCATCATCGTGAGTGTGTCGGCAGTGCTGGTGGTGTTGCTGGCCGGAGCGGTTCCCGCCTGGGTGGCGGAACACGAGGAGAAGGCCAAAAATGCCAAAATGGCCGATTTCGGTCTGGCCAAGGATCCCATCGCCCTGCTGGAGGCATTGGAAAAACGTCGTCTGGCCCTGGATGATCGGGAAAAACTCCAGGAACTGCGGGAGGCGGATCTCAAGCGACTGGAAGAGAAGATGAACAAGCGTATCGCCGCCCTGGAGTTGCTGCGGGAGAACATCCGCGAGGATCTGGCCCGGGAAAAGGTGATGGATGATGCCAACATCAAGCGTCTGGCCAAGATCTACGCGGGCATGAAACCCAAAGCCGCCGCCGCCAGTCTCATGGCCATGGATCGGGAAACGGCGGTCAAGGCCCTCAAGGCGGTGCCGGAAAAGGTGGCGGCCAAGATCCTGAGTCGCATGGATGTGGCCGACGCGGTGCAGTTGTCCGAGGCCATCGGTGTGCCCATCGCGGCCAAACGGGGTGAGGACCAGAACGACGACGGGGCCAAACCGGCCCAGCAATCCCCGGCGGCTCCTCTGCCGAATCTGGCCGCCCAGACCCCCGAGCCTCCCCCGATGGGTGGCGCGGCGACCTCCGCTGGCAAACCTCCCGCACCCCAGGGGGCGCCCATTCCCCAGGCGTTTTGACTTTTTTGGCGACCCGCGCGAAAAGCGTTCAACCCTGGCGCGCGGGTCTCCGATACATGTTTCAAGCGGTGCCGCACCGGCTTCCAGGGGTTGGAAGCCAGCAAAAAAGCGGGAAAAAATAGATTAAACTTCCCGATCCGCCGCACCGATAAGTATCACAAGCAGCCCGGCCAAGGATGGATCGGGAACGGATGACCAGATCACAATGCGGGATTCTGGATCATCACGAAAGGGCTCGGGTTGGCCCTTGAAATGAACAACCCATCTCCAGTCAGGGACGATCACGATACGGAATCCATGTATGGATCCGGGGTCAGGAGGCTCTCACCATGTCTTTCCAATGTTTATCCTCTCGTTGTTCCCGGACCGCTCATCGGTCCAAATCCAAATGCCATGTTGCACGGATGGACCAAACCGTATCCTGATCGGCAGTGATCGGAGGCTTTCAACGCATCGAAAGCGTCTGTGACGACTGAAATGGTGATTTCGGAAGGGATTACTTGCTTCCTGAAAGCGTGTCGATGCGCCTTGTTTGATGGCGTGACCCGGCTTGCAGGAATGTCAGGCACGGACCGGCCTGCTAGTCAATGAGCGGTTCAGCGGTGACCAGGGAAGGAAGTCATTAATCGCGAGATCTCGGCAGCGGGATCCGTCCAGGGAGGATTATAACATGTCTTTTTCCATCGCCACCAATGTCGTTTCCTTGACCGCTCAGCGTAACTTGGCTCAAGCCACCAATTCTTTGGGTACCACTTTCAAACGTCTTTCTTCCGGACTGCGGATCAACAGCGCCAAGGATGATGCGGCGGGTCTGGCGATTTCCACCCGGATGACGGCGCAGATTCGTGGTTTGAATCAGGCGGTGCGCAACGCCAACGACGCCATTTCCATGTCCCAGGTGGCCGAAGGGGCTCTGGACGAAACCAGCAATGCCCTGCAACGCATCCGCGAACTGGCGGTGCAGGCCTCCAACGACACCCTGGTGGCCGCAGATCGCATGGCGATCCAAAAGGAGATCAATCAGCTGCTCTCCGAGATCGACCGCATCTCCGAGCACACCGAATACAACAACCAGGTGCTGCTGAGCGGTGGCTGGGAGACGGCCAAGGTGTTCCAGGTGGGCGCGGATGCGGGCC
>JADGAZ010000034.1 GCA_015231755.1 Magnetococcales bacterium
TGGGACTCGTCACGGTAGTGGGAGTAGTGGCACTGGTCACGGTAGTGGGAGTGGTGGGACTCGTCACGGTAGTGGGAGTAGTGGCACTGGTCACGGTAGTGGGAGTGGTCGGACTCGTCACAGTGGTGGGAGAAGTCGGACTCGTCACCGTGGTCGGAGAGGTCGCGTGGGTCACCGTGGTGGGGGTGGTCGCACTGGTCGCGGTGGTGGGAGAAGTCGGGCTCGTCACCGTGGTGGGGGTGGCCACATTGGTGGTGGCGGCGACCGGCGGTATCAGTGGATTGAACGGCACCCCCGTATCGGCGGACAGGGTCGGCGTGGTGGCTGTCGTGGGTGTGGTGGCTGTCGTGGGCGTGGTGGGCGTGGTGGGTGTGGTGGGTGTGGTGGGTGTCACCATATTCCCCAGGTCAATCACCGCGCTTTCGGTGCCGGCATCGGTCTTCATGTCATCAAAGGTCGGCACCTCGGCCCCGGCATCCGTAACCTCTTCCACAGGCGCATCCCCGGCGGGGCTGGAGGTCGCAGCCGATTGGCTTGAACCCGTCGCGCTTTCGATGGGCGTCTCTTCTTCGGTGTAGGCGCTCTCGGTCGTCTGGGTCTCGGTGGAGCCCTCTTCGACATAATCCCCACTGCCCATCTGAATCGATCCCAGGGCTTGCAGGTCTTCGCTCGACGTGTTCTGCTCCGTGAACTGAGAAGACTCGGCAGACAGGTCAGCGGTGCGGGTATTCTGCAAAACCGTCAGGTCGTCCAGAGTTTGACGGGATTCTTCCTCGCCGTCCGCCATGTAGGTGGTATTTTGAGTCCCAGTATTTTCGGCCATTGTCAGAGTGCCCTTATTATGTCGCTCGTCGTACCACATCCGGGGGTCGAACGGGCAGGTGAATGCCTCAATCCAATAAACCATTCAGTCAAATTAAAAAGCAAAATTTGCGCCATTCCGGTGTGGTCGATGGCACCCGAACCCCTTGCAACCCTTTGCTTTTTTGGGTTCCAAGGGGCTGGATCTTCAAAGACGACCGATTGGAGCCGGGTCGTCAGTTAGATTTTTTACGTGTATATACCGTATCACTTGTCGTCGAACATAAATAGCAAAAAATCGATGCTCTAACGAACGCTATATAGATTTTGTTCACACAGGCGGATCCTGGGCTGGACCCGCCTGTGTTGAACCGTTGGACCGTTAACGCACGTCGGTTTGGGTGGGCATCAGGGTGGGTGCCAGACCTTGGAAGAAACGTCCCAGCACCGATCCTTCGTCGACGCCGCGCCGCAATTCCGCCAGTTCCGAACGGGAGATATCGCCGCTTCTTTGGACCAGTCGTGTGGCGGCTTTGAAGAAGCCTCCCTTGGGGAAGTTGTGGCCCAGCACGACCGCGTAATTGCGGGCCTCTTCCACCAGTCCCAGCCGTTGGGAGGCCAGTACCAGACTGAACAGCGCCTCTTCGACATAGGGGGTGGTCTGGAACTCCGGATTGTTGACCACCTGGGAGAAGCGGTTGATGGCGGCGATGTACTCTTCTCGATCCAGATAGAACCGTCCCACGACCATTTCCTGTTCGGCCATGCGGTTGGTACAGAGTTTCAGCATGCGTTGGGCTTCCCAGGCGTAATCCGATTTGGGAAAGCGGGTGATCAGTTCCCGGAAGGCGGTGATCGCTTCCCGGGTGCGGCTTTGATCCCGATAGGAGTCGGTGATGCGTTGATAATGGGACATGCCCCGCATGTAAAAGGCGTAGGAGGCGTGTTTATGGCGCGGATGCAGCCGGATGAAGCGCATGGAGGCGTTCACCGCATCTTCGTACTCTCCTTTTTTGTAGAGGGCGTAGATCAGGTTGAGTTGCGCCTTGGTGGCCCAGGGGGAGAAGGGGTGTTTTTGTTCGATCTCCTGAAAGCGTTCCGCCGCGGGTTTGAAGCGGCTGTTTTGCAGGGCGGTCATTCCTTCCATGTAGAGAACGTCCGGCGGTTTGGTGGGACCGGTTTCCGGTGTGCTGGAACAACCGGTGGTCAGCACCGTCAGACACAAAAGACCAAAAAGCCAAAAACGGTTGCGCATGATTCTCTTTTCCAATCTCGGCGGACGCGTGGGGCGGGGGTTGCGGGATGTGTGACTTCTTGACAGAATAATGGAAAAATCTTTCCAAGTGAATGCGCCAGCGCCAATTATTAAAATTTTTTTCAATCTTCCAAGAAAGAAACCATCATGACACCGTTTTCCGCCTGTCACGAGATCGCCAAACGAAACGGCTCGCCCCTGTTTCTGGTGTCCCGGTTGCTGGGGGAGAAGAAACGTCATTTGTTTCTCAGCGCCTACGCGGCCATGCGCATCGTCGATGACCTGGTGGACGAAAATTTTCTGAATGCCGATCATCCGGACCGTCACGTCAGCCGCCTTCTCACCCTGGAACGGATCGAACAATGGCGGAGTCAGGCTCTGGCCGCTGCCCGCAGCACCTTTGTTCCGGATGAACACAGTCTGGAACCGCTGGTTTTTTCCGCCTTGAGCGCCACGGTCGGGATCAGCGACCTGGGGGAGTGGCCCTGGAATGCCTTGGCGGACGCCATGATCCGGGATGTGCGGGAGGAGGAGATCGTCACCTGGGAGGATTTCCTGGCCTATTGCGAGGGGGCCACGGTCTCTCCGGCCACCACGTTCGCTTACATTCTGGCCTGCGAGGTGCAGGATGGTCGTTATGTGCTGGCCCAACCCCTGGATTTTTGTCGCGATCATGTGCGTCAGATGGCGATTTTCTGTTATCTGATCCACATTGTGCGGGATCTGGCCAAGGATGCCCGCAAGCAGGTTCAATTGATCACCATTCCCCGTCACATGCTGGCGCAAGCCGGATTCCGACGGGAAACCCTGGTCCGGGGGCTGGAAGACAAGGCCACTTTGGCACCATTGATCCGCGCCTTGCTGGAACAGGCCCAGGCTTTGTTGGTCCCGGGGCTGGAAACGATTCATCGTATTCCGCTGCGTTCCTTGGAACGGATGATTCTCAACCGTCTGCTGAAAAAATACATCGACCTCCACGCCCAGCTTCGTGCCGATCCGACCCGGTTTTTGTAGACCCGGTTTTTGTGAAAGGCGGATCAGGAGCGCCCCATGGCGCGCCACAGACAGGTCATGCGTTCCCGTTGGGTCAGGTCCGGACGGACCCGCAAGGTGTTGCCGCCACTGGCTTCGATCCGATCCAGCATGAGCATGCCCCGTTCCATGGCGTGGGCCAGTTCCAGCCGGAAGGGATGGGATACCTCCTCGATCAACGGCGCCCCGGCGATGAACATCGACCGGGTTTTTTCCACCAGATGCAACACCAGACTCCCCAGCATGGGGGTGAAACGTCGGCTCCAGATCATGTCGTCGGTGACGCCGAACTGTTCCATTTCGTCTATGGGCAGATAAAGCGGCAGATCCATTCGGGAGTCCCGCCCCAGATCCCGCCAGAAACCGGTCCACCACAACGCGCTCCATAAGGTGTCTGAATGGCGCAGCTTGTCCGCGAGGCGTACCTCGGGGGAGGATTCCATCTCGTTGGTCAGGTGCAGCATCAGATGACCCAGGGGAGCGGCGGCGAAGCGGCAATATTCGTTCAGCTCATCCAGGGTGCCGTGACGCTTGTTGGTGACATCCATGCGACAGGCAATCAGCAGATTGTGCAGCGGCAGATCCGGCAGTCCGGTGGTGGCGAACAGATGGGACAAGGCGCGGAAAATGGGTTGATCCGCCTGTCCGTTGCGGGCCAGTTCCAGACGACGGGCCCAGTCGTCGATCAATTGCAGTTTATAGTCGTCGTCACTGCCCCGCAGACGGGTGATGTCCCGGGCGGTCCAGGCAAAGGCGTACAGCACGAACCATAACGGCTTGATCCGTCGCGACAGAAACAGCGCGTGCAGCGGGGACTCGCCGGCGCGCGCCAAGGCGATGCCGCGACAGTAGGCGAAGTCGTCCGTCAGACGGGTGGGTATGGAAGCGAGGCGTTTCATGGTCGATTACTGTAACCTAAAAATCGCCTTCAAGGGAAGTCTTCACGCCACGATGCCAGCGGTTCCCGCAACACCGCGAACACGCCGCTTGCGCCGAAGTGGAACATCAGCCATTCCACCGGCAATTCGGGCCAGCGGGTCATGAGGATCGTCTCCACATCGTCGCCGGTTTCGCACACCAGCAGCCCTCCCGGGGTGAGGTGGTCCGGGGCCTGACGCAGGATCGGACCAAGCAGATCCAGTCCATCCGGCCCGGCCACCAGGGCCATGGATGGTTCCTGATGGTATTCGGCGGGCAGTTGTTCAAAGTCGGCCTTGGGCACGTAGGGGGGATTGCTGACGATCAGATCGTAGCGTTCCCCGGCCAGGGCGGCGAACAGATCCGATTGCACCAGCCGGACCCGTCCCCCCACCCCGAGCCGTTGACAGTTGACCGCCGCCACCTCCAGGGCACCCGGAGACAGATCCACCGCATCCACCTTGGCCCGGGGAAAGGCCAGGGCCAGGGAAATGGCCAGACAACCGCTGCCGGTGCCCAGATCGAGAATGCGTCGCACCCGGCTGGTGGCCAACCAGGGGGTGAATCCACGGGGGTCGTCCAGGATGTTTTCGATGCGCGACCGGGGGATCAACACCCGTTCGTCCACAAAGAAGCGGTGTCCGGCGAAGAAGGCCTCGCCGGTGACATAGGCGGCGGGTTTGCGCTGGGTGATGCGGGCTTCGAGCAGCCGTTCCACCCGTCGGGGGGCGTCGGCGGGGGGCGTCGGACGTTTGGCGGGTGGGGTTTCCGGCGGGATGCCGAAGGCGTGCAACACCAGATATTCCGCCTCTGGGTATGGTTCTTGCATTCCACTGGCAAAGCACAATCCCGCCCCGTTCAGTTGACGGGCCACCAGACGGATCCACCCGGCCACATCCCGGGGTGTCGGATTTTCCCGGGGTGCCCGGTTCTCCTGAGGTGTTCCAGGAGGGGAATGGCGGGTGCGTCCCCCGGAATGTCGGGGGTGTGTGGTAATTTTGTCGGAGTCGTGGGAGCGTGTGGTCATGGCGAGGATAAAAAAATTGGCGGTAGGCGGTTGCCACAGCTTGGCACCCAGGGAAATTTGACGTACTCTCTTGTTGGATTTTTGACGCATCGAGAGGGAATGGTCGGCTCCGACAGGCGGGAATGGCCGACCGGATCCACAAGGACATTCTGGTTCTTGACTCCGACCCATGGTAACCAAAAAGGCCAAGTTGACGACATCATGTACGGAATCATAGGAAAATCCCAGTGTATGCTGAAGTTGTTCAAAATGATCGAGCGGGTCGCCGCGGCCAACTCGACCATCTTGATACAGGGAGAAAGTGGCACCGGCAAGGAGTTGATTGCCAAAGCGGTGCATCACCTCTCCCCCAGGAAGGATCAGCCGTTGGTTCCGGTCAACTGCGGCGCCATTCCCGAGGATCTGCTGGAATCCGAACTCTTCGGTCACATGCGCGGTTCGTTCACCGGAGCGGCCAATACCCGCATCGGTCGTTTTGAGCTGGCCAATGGGGGCACCTTGTTCCTGGACGAAATCGGCGACATGAGCCCCAAGCTCCAGGTCAAGATGTTGCGGGTGTTGCAAGAAAAGGTGGTGGAACCCGTCGGTTCGGTGAAACCAGTCAAGGTGGATGTGCGGGTGATCGCCGCCACCCACAAGGATCTCGAAAAAGAGGTGGCGGAAAAACGGTTTCGCGAAGACCTGTTCTACCGTCTGAACGTGGTGCCGATCCATGTTCCAGCGCTGCGGGAGCGCAATGGCGACATTTTATTGCTGGTCAACCATTTTCTGGAACGCTCCATCAAGATTCACGAACGCCCCCGGGTGCTCATCGAACGGGACATCCAGGAGATTTTCCAGAACTACTCCTGGCCCGGCAACGTCCGCGAGCTGGAAAATCTCATCGAACGGTTGACCATTCTGTCGGAAGGCACGGTCTTGTTCGAGGATCTGCCTCCCAAGATCCGCAATCATGTGCCGGTTCCTTCGGTGCGGACGGAAGAGGAGCGGGAGACCCCCGGCAAGGAGTTCCCCCCGGAAAACGAACGTTCCCCCCTGCCTTCCCTGGCGGCGGACGCGGACACGGACGGAGAGCTGGACCGGGATGGGGAAGGGGATGTGGAAACCGGACAAAGCGTGGAAGCGGTCAATCGCATGATCGCCGCCTCCACCCAGGATCTGAACCAGAAAATCCTCGAAGGTCTGGATTTCAATGGCGCGGTGGCCTCTTTCGAGAATCAACTGATTCTCTCCGCCCTCGACAGCACAGGCTGGAACAAAAACAAGGCGGCGCGACTGCTGAATCTCAATCGCACCACCCTGGTGGAAAAGATCAAGAAAAAAGGACTGGAACGGCTGGAACGGGTTGAACAGGTCGAACGGATGGAGGAGTGACGTGGCCGCTCGGGTTTGGCTCTACGGAATCGGAAGGACCGCGTGGGTTTGGATGGTGCTGATCGGGGCGTTGACCCTGGTGTGGGCGCCATCGGAGGCTCACGCCTTTTTCACCGTGCTCAAATATAAAAGCGAGGATCAGGGCAGGCGGGAGATTCTTTCCTTCATGATTCCTCCCGGCGCCACCCGTCCCCACATCCGCATGGTGGATGCGGTGACCATGCGGGTGATCGTGCCGGGTGTGCTGGCGTTGCCGAACAACGAGCTGAAGCTGGATCATTCCAAGTGGATCAAGGATCTCAAAATGACCGACGTGCCGCGCGGCGAGGAGATGGGGTTGCAGTTGACCCTGATCCTCAAGGATGCGAACGTCAATTTCCGGGACTCGGTGGGAGAGCAGGATCCGATGGATGGATCCCTGTATCAACTGGAGTTCGATCCCCCGGTGTTGCCCACCGCCACCGGACAGGGACAGCTCCTGGAAGGGCGTGTGCTGGCGGGTCGGGATGGCACGCTGGTGTTGCTCTCCCACACGGGCAATGGTCAGCCTCAGCCGACTTTGGATCTCGGCGCCCATGTGGCCAAACTCGAATGGCCCGGCGCCGTCCTGGGTCAGACTTGGCGCACCGTGGCTCCGGGAGGATTGGCGGACAAGATCAACGCCTATGAGTTCAAGGGCAAGGTGGAACTGGAGGTCAATCTTCACGACTCGGTGAGTCACGTCAATTTTCTGCACGATCCCGCCGCCGGGTTGTACATCATGGCCATTCGTTCCAAGGATGGCATCGGTCGCCAGGAAGAGGCGGAAAAACTCCTCACCCAACGGCGCAAATCCGTGTCCGAAAAACGGGCCAATCCGTTGCGGCGTATCGGCAGTGTCGGCTACGAACCCCAACCCGACAACAAGATCCGCATCAACGAGCAGGAGGTGGATGAACGCCACTTTCTCGACAATGCCAGAGCCTCGGAGCGGGATCACCAGTATGCCAAGGCCCGGGGTTACCTCGACCGCTTGCTGGAACTGTTTCCCCTGACGAAGAATCGTGAATTTCTGGATTTCTATAAATACGATCTGGCCCGGCAGATGGATTGGAAACCGGGTTGGCTGCTCACCGAGCTGACCACTCTGATCTCCCGTTATCCCAACACCGCGGAGTATCCGGATCTGCGTCTGGCCCAACTGGCGTTGCTGAACCGTTCGGGACAGTATCAGGAGGCTTCCGCCATTTTGATGGATCCCAACCTGCCCCGGGAAAACCATCAAACCTGGCTGGAACGGGGTCGCACGGTCATGGGGTTGATTCAGTCCCACGTCGCCCCGGAAGAAAACCTCAAGGCCGGGGAGGAGTACCTGAAAAAAGTCCTGGAACAGACCCGTGATCAGGGACCGGGCGCCGCGGAGGCCCATTTTCTTCTGGCCCGACTCGCCCGGAGCACCGGGGATCACGAAGGCGCCATTCGCATCCTCGACGCCATGCCGCCGGAGCAGATCGCCCACATTGCCAATCATCCGGAACGGCTTATGGAGGTGGCGGATGTCTATTACAAGTTCCGGCGTTATCCCGAGGCGGTGCGCTATTACGCCCAGGTGTTGAGCCATTATCCCACCCATGCCACCATCACGCCCTGGGCCTTGCTGCGGGCCGCCGAATCCCATCGTCAGTTGGGACACGTCACCGACGCCACCCGGCTGTTCGAGCGGCTCAAGAAGGATCACGCCGACTCCGATGCCACGGTCTGGGGACGGATCTTCCTGTTGCAACTGGAAAAGGATCGGGATATCCACGACCGTCTCGACGAACTGGACAAGATTCTCCAGGCCATGGCCCTGCCCAAGGAGCAGGCGGAATCCTTCATGGAGCGGGTGCGCAAGCTGCTGGTGGAGACCAACCGTCATTGGGATGTGAAAAAGACCCTCGACCAGTTGGCTTCGCTCAAAAAAGAGTATCCCAAGATCGACGCCCAGGTGTGGGAGCGGATTCCCGCCTTGCAGCAGAAAATGGAGCAGAATTTCAAGGACCGTCTGACCCGCCTCGACACCCTGATCCAGGAGATTGCCCTGCCCGAGGCGTTGGCCGAGGCCTACATGACCAAGGCCGAAATGCTGGGTGAGGCGGGTCGTCACAAGGAGGTGCTGGAGACCTTGAATCAGCTCATGACCATCAGTTCCCGGGACAACATGGTGGCACGGGCCCGGGAGATCAAGCGCCTGTATCTGATGGAAGGCATGGCCAAGGCCCTGGACAATGGACGCCCCGAGTATGCCGCCATTCTGGCGGAGATTCACGGCGAGGATTGGCGGGAGGATCCTTCCTTCATTCCGGCCCGGATCCATCTGGCCGAGGCTTTGATGCGCATGGGGCTGCATGACGAGGCGTTGAAGCTGCTGAATGGTCTTCAGACCAACTCCGCCGTGGCCTTGACCCAGTTGGCCAACGCCCTTTCCCGGGAGAGCCTGCTGGATTCCGCCAACCCGGAGAGCGGCAAGCCCGGCGCGGCCAAGGCCAGCGGCAAGGGCGGGGACAAGGAGAATCCCTCCACCCGCGACGCGGCCCGTGTCCGTCTGGACGAGGCGGCCCGACTGGCCCGCAAGAAGGATTGGGAAGGGGTGCTGGTGCTGCTGGATGGGGTGCCGGAGAGCCTGTTCAATCCCAGCGACCGGGTGGAACGGTGGCGGACTCTCGCCAAGGCCGAGGCCGGATTGGAACGGTTTCCCCAGGCGGTGCAGCACATGGAGGATCTGCTGTTCGGGCGTCCCATGGGCGATGGCATGGATTATTACTGGTATGCCAGCATTCTCCATCAGTGGAAGGGGGATGAACGGGCTTTGCCGGCTTTCCAGCGGGTGGCCGCCGAGGCCCAGAACAAGGAGGTCCAGGCCCTGGCCCGCATTCGCATCGGCGACATCCTGCAACGCAAGGGTGATCTGAAGGGTGCCAAGGAGCAGTTCTCGGGGGTGCAGTCTTTGGCTCCGTCCTCCCCCTGGTCCAAGGTTTCGTCTGAAAACGCCTCTCAACTGGGCATGGCCCTGGATGTCAATCCATGACCCACACGACCCAACCACGTCGGGAACTGCTGCTGATCGGGGGGCGGAACGGGCCGGAACTCAACCGGTTCATCGTCCAATTGGGTGTGGCGGGCCTGGATACCACCCGCACCCCCAACGTGGCCGAAGCCAAGGATCATCTGGCCCGGGCCCGTTTCAGTCTGGCGGTGGTCGCCATGGAAAGCGCTCCCGACTCCCTGGAACGGATTCGTGAATTGACCTTCCTGTTTCGCGGATTGCCGGTGTTGGCCGTGGCCATTCGGGGCAGCGTCAGCGAGGCCCGGGAGGTGATCACCGCGGGTGCGGCGGATTATCTGCTGCTGCCGGTGGACGACGACAAGGTGGCCAGTCTGGTTCAGCATTTCGCGGATCAGTATTTCGATCCGGAATTGGGGCGGGGACGCCGGTTCATCACCGCCGACGAAGGCATGCGTCATCTGTTGCAACAGGTGCGACGGGTGGCCCGTTCCATGGCCACGGTGTTGATCCAGGGGGAAAGCGGGACCGGCAAGGAGTTGATCGCCCGTTTCGTGCATCAGGTGTCCGACCGCAACCAGGGACCGTTCATCGCCATCAACTGCGCGGCATTGCCGGAAAATCTCCTGGAATCCGAACTCTTCGGACACGCCAAGGGCGCTTTCACCGGCGCCCTCGCCGACCGCAAGGGCAAATTTTTGCAGGCCAATGGCGGCGCGATCTTTCTGGATGAAATCTCGGAAATGTCCCTCAATCTGCAAGCCAAGCTGTTGCGGGTGTTGCAGGAGCGGGAGGTGGATCCTGTGGGTGGTCGCAGCGCCATTCCTTTGGATGTGCGAGTAATCGCTTCCACCAACCGGGATCTGAAGGGTTGGGCCCAGTCCGGGCGGTTCCGTGAGGATCTGTACTACCGGTTGAATGTTTTTCCGGTGCGTCTGCCCCCCTTGCGGCAACGTCCCAAGGATATCCCGTTGCTGGCCGAGCATTTCCGCAAGCGTTTCGTCGAGGAGTTGGGACGCAATGCCATTCCCTTTTCTCCGGAAGCCTTGGCGGCTTTGAACCGTTACACTTGGCAGGGCAACGTCCGGGAGTTGGAAAACGTGATCCATCGGGCCTTGCTGATGGCCGAAGGGGAGGAGATCACCACGAATGATCTGATGATCGACGTGCCGCCTGCCCTTCCGTCCGCTTCTCATCATCCGGTTCCGGACAGCTTTTCTGACGAAGGGGAGGAGCATGACCCGGAAGACGAAGGGGAGGAGGAAAGCGTCGTCCATGGGGACTTCCCACGTCCGGAACTCGAAAACAGCGATCAGATCCGTCTGCCCGTGGGAACCACCGTGCGACAGATGGAGGAGTTCTTGATCCATCGCACCCTGGATGAGGTCAAAGGCAACCGGACCCGTGCCGCCGAGCTGTTGGGCATTTCCATTCGCACCTTGCGTAACAAGTTGAACGAGTATGCGGCCCGTTGACCTCATGCTTCGGGCCGGCAAACGGGTGACGGGTCACTGGAGTGTCCCGTTTCTGTTCGTTTGGTGTGTGCTGGTGATTCTGGGCGGATGCGCGGATCAGGTGGAAGATCCGTTGCTCGTGACTCTGGTTTCCAAGGATACCACCTTGGAGACCTTGCAACGTTATATTCGTCCCAAGTCTTATTGGACCGCCAAGGTCGAGGTGTTGGAAAAGAGCGCCGAAGAGGCCAGGGCCGTGTTTCAGAGCCATCATGACGCCTATCGTACCGGTTTGTTGTCCCGGCGGGAGGCGGTGCAGAAGGCGGTTCAGGAGGCCAAAACCCATCAGGGGGAAGCGGACGAGGCCCGGCAGGAGGCCATCCAGAAACATCGTACCGCCTTGGCCCATTCCAGAGACGAGGCCCGGGAGGCGGGTCGGGAGCTGCGGGTACGTTTGGCCCTGCTGCGCAAGGCGCGTGAAGAACTCGCACGGGTCCGATGACTATTGAAAAAAAAAGAAGGGGTCTGGGGGATTCATCCCCCAGGACTTTGACTTTAAAAAATAATAATTTTAAGATAAATTATTTATTTGTTTTGAAAGGAATGGTAAAAATTGGAATGAAAAATTCCTGGGGAATGAATTCCCCAGACCCCTTCTTTTTTTTCAATGGTTTCTCTTGGTTCCGGCTTGGGGGGGTGGATTACAGATCCAGGCCCTTCTTTTTGATCAGACGTACATTGTTGGCCCGATAGGTCTCGTTGCGACCGGGATACACCTCAAACTCGATATGATCCCCCGGACCGGGCACATGCTCGGGATCGGTCAGTTCCGAAACGTGAATGTATACGCTGTTGCGTTTGCACTTGGCGAAACCATACCCTTTTTCCGGAAAATAGACCGTCACCACCGCATGCTCGATGGCGCCGATCACCAGATTTTCTCCAATGTCGGTCTGGGCCTGACCGTTTTCCCCCTGCCGGATGACCTGTAACGCGATCAACCCCTCGGTCTCTGAACCGGAACCGGCGGTAAATTCCACCAGATCATCGGCCTGCATGTCGGAATACTGGACCTCCTGGGGCAGGATGAAAAAGCGGATCGGCTTGGCATCGTGATCCCGAATGGTGATGAATCCGGTGCCATCCTCCAGACAAGACTCCACCCGCCCCTGAAACCGACTCCCCAATACCAATACCGAACAGGCCTGGGGACGACCCTCCTTGCCGGGCTTGATGACAAATTGAACGTGATCGTTTTCAAAAACCGGCACCTGATGCACTACATATGTCATATGAAAATAGATTTCCTGGTACTCGTGATTCTCGGAATAATATTGAATAAATCCAAATCCCCGTTCTTTCTTGAAGGCCGACACCTTGCCAAAATAGGTGCGTCCCTGCGCGGGTTCTTCGTCGGCGAGATTGCGGGTCAGTTCGATGGGGGAGGCGGTGATGTACTCTCCCGGATTGGCCTGCCAGTGGATCGCGTAACGCTTGAGGGGTGTGGCCACCCCATTGACGCGAAAAGGAGGCATTTCCAGCAGATAATCCGCCAAAGGCCGGTTGACCATCTCGCCGGCCCTGGAAAAGATGGGAAAATCCTGGGGTTCGATGGGGTCGGGATGATGGAGCAGAATGGCATGTCCCCGGGCCTGTTCGCATAACATCAGGGCCATGTCGCAGGCTTGACCCAGAAAGTCGATGCGTTTGCCTTCGGCCAGATGCAAGGCGAGCGCCTCTCCCGTGGCAATGCCGATGCCACAGGAGAGACCATGGGCGGGATAGCGACGCTTTTCCTGGAGGTGTTCCTGCAGGTCGATGGCCACCTGAACCGCGTCCCCGGGGTGACGAAACACGCACATCACCCCGGAAGCCAGACACTTGACGAACTTGCCGTTGTGTCTGGAGGCGTGGGCGACCACAGCCGCGTAAAAACCGGCATGCAGTTCGGCCCATTCCATGACCGGACGGCCATCCTTGTATTGTTCGGCGTTATGGATTCTGGCGCACAGGAAGCTTTTGACAACCGGTTCGAGGCCACTCTCCCGCAGATGGGTCATGTGCGACGCGCCTTCAGGATGATGACCGGCTCCAGGGGAACATCGCCGTGACCTTTGTTGTTACCGGTTTTGACGCCGGCAATCTTGTCCACGGTCTCCATGCCCGAGGTGACCCGACCGAAAACCGCATAACCGAAGTCCCGTTTGCCGTGATTCAGAAAGGCGTTATCCGCGAGATTGATGAAAAATTGCGACGTGGCGCTATCCACCACCTGGGTGCGGGCCATGGCGATGGTGCCACGGGTGTTGGTCAAACCGTTGTCGGCTTCGTTCTTGATGGCGGCTTCGTTGGCTTTTTCTTTCATGTCCGGAGTCATGCCGCCGCCCTGGACCATGAACCCTGGGATGACCCGGTGAAAAATGAGTCCGTCGTAGAATCCCGAATCCACATAGTTCAGGAAATTCTTGACGGTGATGGGGGCTTTGGTCTCATCGAGTTCGAGAACGATATCGCCGAGAGTCGTGGTCAGGGTCACCATGGGGTGTTGTGCTCCGGTTGTGGGTTTGGTTGGGGTGTCGGCTGCCTGGACCGTGCCGACCAACAGGGTTGTCAAAAGCAGAAGAGTGTAAAAAAAGCGACGGGTCATGGTCAATGGATCCTTCCAAGTCTCTTTTGCGGTGAAAGAAAATTTCATGTCAGGCTAATAAAAACCACAAATGGTGCCGGACGCAAGGCTTCAAACCGATTCGGGCCTCTCACCCCGAAAAAAATCGTGTCGAGTCAAGCTACAGCCCGCTCGACCGGCGGATGGCCCATCGCTTTAAACCCATTGAGGGGACTTTGCAAATGGTGTGATCGATGTTTATACTGTCTTTAAGGTACGACCAAATCGAGTGGAAAGACGAGTAAGACAGTTGGTATTGGAACACGACTTTCCTTGGAAGTCCACGCGGTCAGGAGCGCGAGGATGAGTTCTGCATGGCCCCATCCGGTGGATCTCACGGATTCACAACGTCAGGCGATCGCCGCGCTTCAGCGGAACACCACCTATTTGTGGAAATCTTTCATTTCGTTGAACAAGGACAAGGATAAGAACAAGAATGCCTTTACCTGTCCGATCCGTCAAACCACCTATCAAAAAATTCGTAAAAGTCTGAACGAACTCTGCGAGGCGGGATTTTTTGAGTTCAATTTGATTCATGAAAATTCAGGTGTCGAAGGGGCGGTTTTGCAGTTGGAGATCTCCGAAGTCAGTGCCATCTTCAAGACGCTGATTCAGGAGTTGCCCCCGGAAATCGTGACCCCTCGTTCCGACCCGGTGCCGGTCGCCCCGCCGCCCCGTCCACGCAAGGCGCCTTCCACCAGACCTTTGACCCATCACACCGTTTCCTCCTCCCGTTCCTGGCCACAGTTTGTCAGGCCGTCGTGGTTTTCCAAGCCCGATGGATTGTCCGGCAAACAGCTTTGGCTGATCGGCCTGGGTCTGCTCTTGACCCTGGAAGGGGTGCGTTGGCAGGAAGAGTCCATATCCTCCATGGTGGCCAGCGTGGTTTCGCCCCAGGCTGTTTCGAGCCTCGATGCATCCAAGCCCGCATCCACCGCCATCCCTGTTGTGCCCGTCCCCCCGCAACCCAACCCAACTCCAGCATCCGGACCCAAAGCCGTCACTACCCCCCCAGCGATTGTTCTGGCTCAGGCTGCGATTGCTGAACCAGCCCCGGCCCCAGCTTCGACCCCGGTTCCAGCTCCAGTTCCGGCCTCAGTTCCAGCTCCGGCCCCGGCTCCGACCCCAGCTCCGGCCCCGGCTCCGACCCCAGCTCCGGCCCCGGCTCCGACCCCAGCTCCGGCCCCGGCTCCGACCCCAGCTC
>JADGAZ010000035.1 GCA_015231755.1 Magnetococcales bacterium
TTACTAATGAAAAAAATTGGTGGAGCCGAGGGGGATCGAACCCCTGACCTTCGCATTGCGAACGCGACGCTCTCCCATCTGAGCTACGGCCCCTTGAGGTGTCCGCGAATTATGCAACAATTCGGGTCAGAGGACAAGGATAAAGATGACCACTCCCAAAATGATTCGGTAGATGGCGAATGGCACTAGGCTTTGGTGGCGCAGCCAAGCCATCAGCCAGTAGATCACCGCAAAGGCGGAGATGCCGGAAACCACCAGTCCCAGTCCCATGAACATCCATTCAGACGGGGATGGAGCGAGATGGAATAGTTCGCGGAACTCCAGGCCGGCGGCCAGAACGCCGACCGGAATGGCCATCAGGAAGGCAAAACGGGCCGAGGCTTCCCGGGTGAAACCGGAAAACAGCGCGGCGGTCATGGTGACTCCGGAACGGGAGGTGCCGGGAATCAGGGCGAACATCTGGGCCACGCCGATCAGTACCGCGTCACCCCAGGTCAACTGGTCCAATCCTCTGGAACGGGTTCCACGTCGGTCGGCCCACCACAACAGCGCGCCAAAGAACAAGGCGGTGGTGCCGATCACCGCCGGATTGCGGGCCAGGGTTTCGATGTGATGTTTGAACAACAACCCGGCCAATCCGATCGGAATGGTGGCCCAACCTACGGCCCAGGCCATGTGGCCTTCCGGATTGTTGGTAAATCCTCCGGGGCGCAGGGTGCGAAAAAATCCCAGGGTGAGCGAGACTACGTCTGACCAGAAATAGACCATCACCGCGATCAGGCTGCCGGTGTTGGCCGCGATGTCGAACATCAAGCCCTGGTCTGGCCATCCCAACAGCTTGGGAACCAAAATCAGATGAGCCGAGGAGCTGATCGGCAGAAATTCCGTGATACCCTGTACAATACCCAGAACAATCGAATGGAGCCACTCCATGTGAACCTCTTTATTTTTTGGTGTTTGAATGTCCTCATCGCGATCGAATCGGGGAAGGGTGAGGACGCGCCGACACTATGGATGGCTTTGCTGGGAACGTCAAGCCGGGGCGGTCAGGATGGGGCCATCCCGTTTTTACGAAGTGGAACCGAAAGCCGGGAGCGGACAATCGAAGACTTGAGCTGGAAGGATGCTGGACCGATAATGGGATAAACGGTCCAAAACAATGTCAACCCATGAGCGTGATGATCCCATGCGAAACACTCTGAATCCCGGCGCGCGCTTTTTGTTTTGGGGGGCCATCAACGCCGCTCTGGCGGTCATGCTGGGGGCGTTTGGCAAACATGCCTTGATGTCGGTGCTTTCGGAGCGGATGATGGAGACATGGCGCACCGGCGCTTATTATCATTTGGTACACGCCTTGGCTTTGGTATTGGTCTCGGTGGTTGTTGAGCGTTCATCTCAACCGGATCGGGTGGTGATCGCCGGGTGGTTGTTGCTGGCGGGGGTGGTGTTGTTTTCCGGTTCTTTGTATCTCCTGGCACTGACGGAGTTTCGTCCTTTGGGAATCGTGACACCATTGGGAGGCGTTTGTTTTCTGCTTGGGTGGTTTTGGCTTGCCCGTTCGGCCTTGCCGGGCGCTTCGTCTTGAGGTTGGTTCTTCTGCGGCATTCCGTTTGAACGAAAGGTCACGAACTCCATGTCCAGCATGCGCAAAATCAACATCATTCCCGGTGTTTCCTGGGTGGAGATTCCCGAGATCAATCTCTTCATCCTGTGCGGTTCCCCGGCGGATATCGTCAAACATCTGATGCGGCGCGGGTTGATCAACTCCATCGAGAAAAATGGCGTGACTTGCGAAAACGGTCCCAACGCCATTCTGCTCTCCGACATCCCGATTCAAAACGGCATGTTTGCCAACCTCGCCGAGTTTCCCGTACTGCAGATGCTGTATCGCCAGGGGATGATCCTGCCCAACCATCCCAGCAATACCGGCATCAAACCGTTGCTGATGGGATCGGAAACCCAGGTCAGACGGCAGATGCAATACATCTTCCGGGGCAATTACGGTCTGATCTCCCCAGAAGAGTTGATGGCCGCCGGAGCCTCCCCGGAAGAGGCCGAATGGATGATGTCCATGAAACTCCGGTTCGCTTTTGGACGCATCCTGCCCACCGAGGCCTTACTCGATGGGCTGTTCATCGGCGATCACGAGGTGGAAATCCGTGCTGGCGCAATGATCGCACGGGTGGGCGCGAATCTGTTCCGGATTCGTTTTCGCGATGAAACCCTGACGGTCGATCTCAATTTGCCCCCCAATCAGGAGTATATTTCGCCCTATCCTCTGGGTTACAGTAATTTAAGGCGGGAATATTTCGCCGTGGTCCATTCGGGCCAGGGGGATGGCTGGGATACGGACAATCCCAGCATGTCGTCGATTTTGATGCATCAGGGCAATATCTATCTGATCGATGTGGGGCCCAATCTGGTGGCCTGTCTGACGGCTTTGGGCATCAGCATCAGCGAGATTCACGGCATTTTTCACACCCACGGCCATGATGACCATTTCGCGGGCATCACCACCTTGATTCGTGCGGGTCATCGCATCCGGTATTATGCCACACCTCTGGTGCTGAGTTCCGTGTCCAAGAAGCTGTCCGCGTTGTTGGGGGTGGAGGAGTCGTTCATGAACGACTTTTTCGACGTTCAGCCCCTGACCTGTGGCAGTTGGAACGAAATCGACGGGTTGGATGTCAAGCCGATTTTCTCGCCCCATCCGGTGGAAACCAGTCTGTTTTTGTTCCGATCCCGGGGGCCGGAAGGGTACCGCACCTATGCCCACTGGGCCGATCTGGCCTCTTTCGAGGTGCTGGAACGGATGATCCGTTCGGATCCGACTCAACCCGGCATCAGTCGGGACTTTTTCGAGACTGTGCGCGACAACTATCTGATCCCGGCGGATTTGAAAAAAATCGATATCGGCGGAGGCATGATTCATGGTCATGCCCAGGACTACCGGGGGGACCGTTCCGGCAAGATGGTCTTCGCCCACACTTCCGCGGCCCTCACCCCGAGACAAAAGGAGATTGGCTCTTCGGCCACCTTCGGCACCATGGATGTACTCATTTCGTCCATGCAGGAGTATACCTGGAAATTCGCCCACGCTTATTTGAGAAACTATTACGAAGGAATCTCTTTGAACCGTTTGCCGGTGTTGCTCAACAATCCGGTGCGCACCTTCAATCCGGGCACCATCATCATTCACGCCGGAGAGACCCATCGGGATCTGTTTTTGATTCTCACGGGCATCGTGGAGCAGATTCAGGAGGGATCGGATCTCATCGTCTCCTTGTCTGCCGGCAGCATTGTCGGAGACATTTCCGCCATGAACGCCATGCCCGCCATGGCCACGTTCCGAACCTGTTGTTTTGTGCAGTGTTTGTGCATTCCGGGGGATTTGTATCAGGATTTCATCATTCAGAACGATCTTCATGCCAATTTCGAGCGGTTGCAGGATTTCTGGACCTTCTTGCGCAGCACCTGGATTTTTGGCGAGGCGGTCAATCTGGTCAATCTGACCCGTATTGCCCTGGCCATCGAGCGGATTGCGCTCCAGGAGGGGGAACCGTTGTCAATCGTGGATCCGGACTCTTTGTATCTGGTGCAGGAAGGAGAGGTGGAACGGTTGATCGATGGTCAGGTGGGCGGGCGTCATCTGCCGGGTGAGTGCTTCAATGAAGAAAGTGTTTTCGGCTTCCGGGCCGATGATGCTGGCTTCCGGGCGGGCGCGCCTTCATTGGTATGCCGGATGCCCGCTTCGATGGTCGCCGATATTCCCATCGTGCGGTGGAAACTGTTGGAGATCAATGAACGGCGGCGGGGGACAACCGGGTCGTGACGGGTTTGGGGGGGCCAGGATCGGTTGTCGGTTTGTCGAGCGGGTCGCATTCGGGTTGGGAACAAAAAAGGTGGAATGGGTGGCTATTCATTTGGAGACAGGGGGATCATGAGTCCGTCGAAGCGCAAGGGTAAACCCATCGTTCTGGTGGTGGACGATACACCGGAAAACATTGATGTCTTGAAAGGCGCCCTGATTGCCGATTATCAGGTGAGACCAGCCACCAATGGTCAGATCGCCTTGCGAGCGGCCAATGTTTTGCCCAATCCGGACTTGATCCTGCTGGACATCATGATGCCGGGAATGGATGGCTACGAGGTGTGTCAGCGACTCAAGGCCGATCCGGTCACCCGGGACATTCCGGTGATCTTCGTGACTGCCAAGGCGGATGTGGAGGATGAACTGCGGGGACTGGAACTGGGTGCTGTGGATTACATCATCAAGCCCTTCAGCATTCCCATCGTGCAGGCCCGAGTGACCACCCATCTGGCCTTGAGAACCGCCCATCGGGAACTGGACGACCGCAACCGCATCCTGACCGAAGAGCGGGAGATGATCGAACAGATGATCATCAAGATGCGTCGGGCCGATCGGCTGGATGAGCGTTATTTGCGTTATTTGCTCGCGCCGGTGGAGACGACGGCGGGTGACATGTTGTTGTCGGCCTTCACCCCGGATGGACGGCATCTGGTGATGATGGGAGATTTCACCGGACACGGACTTTCCGCCGCCATCGGTGGTCCTTTGGTGGGTCATCTGTTCCACGAGTGGGTCGCCCGGGGCGAGTCCGGAGCGGACATCCTGATGGCGATCAATCATCAACTCTGTCTGCGACTGCCAACGGGTATCTTTTTCGCGGCCAATCTGGTGGAAATCTCTCCGGATCGCAGTCAGGCCACCCTGTGGGTGGGGGGCATGCCATCGGTTCCCAGAATGCGCGATTTGACGATTGTGGATCGGTTTCCCTCGTTGATGCTGCCCCTGGGTATCGTGAAATGGGATGTGGCGCCGGATTCCCATCGGATCGATTTGCAACCGGAGGACCGTTTGTATCTGTATTCGGACGGCATTGTCGAAGCGGCGGATCCCAAGGGGGAGATGTTCGGTCTGGAGCGGTTGGAGGAGGAGTTGTGCCGACTGGTCGGCGGGCAACTCCCCCTCGAAGGCTTGATCGACAGGCTGAATGCCTATGTGGGCGCCACCACCCACGAAGATGACATCACCCTGGCCGAGGTGCGGGCCTGATCGTGGGTGGTGGATGGAGGGTCAATTCAGGGTGGTCAGGGCTTCTTTGGTGTAGGGGATCATGTCGTTGATGCGCCCTTCGCGGATTTTGCGCGCCCAGGCGTAGTCTGCCAGCAAAGCGCGGCCCACGGCCACCAGATCGAACTCGTTGCGTTGCAATCGTTCGAGCAGGGGATCGATCCCTGTGGCGTTGGCTCCGGCCCAGGAGACATCATCCAGACCGATGCTGCCCACGGTGATGGTCGGGCAGTGGGTGATGAGTTTGGTCCATCCCGCCAGATTGAGTCCGGAACCGGGAAACTCCGGCTCGTGATAGCGTCGGTTGCTGGCGTGGAACCAATCCACTCCGGCCTCTTTCAGGGGCAGCAGCAGATCGGCCAAGGCTTCGGGGGTTTCCGCCAGTCGTGCCGAGTAGTCCTGGGGTTTCCATTGGGAAAAACGCAACACCACCGGGAAATCATTCCCCACCGCACTTTTCACGGCCCGCACCACCTCCAGGGCGAAACGCAGACGACGGGTGAAATCGCCGCCATAGTCGTCATCCCGCCGATTGGTCTTTTCCCACAAGAATTGATCGATCAGATAACCATGGGCGCCGTGGATCTCCACTCCGTCGAATCCGATGGCTTTGGCCTGTCGGGCCGCTTCGGCGAAGGCGGCGACGATACGGTGGATGTCGTCTTGATTCATGGCTCGCACCACCACCCGTTCCCCGTCCCGCACCTCGGAAGGGCCCAGACCGGGTTGATCCGGGTTGGGGGGATCCCCAAGACGATGCACCTCCCCCACATGCCAGATCTGGGGCATGATGCGCCCTCCGGCCTGATGAACCGCGTCGATCACCCGTTTCCAACCGTTCAACGCCTCGGCGCCGTAGATCACCGGACAATCGGGATAGCCCCCGGCCACTGGATCGTCGATGAGCACACCTTCGGTCAGGATCAATCCCACCCCGTTGGCGGCCCGTTTGGCATAGTATTCCGCCACCGCCGCGGTGGGAACACCCCCCGGAGAGTGGCTGCGGGTCATGGGGGCCATCACCACCCGGTTGGGCAGGCGCAGGGAACCGAGGGTCACCGGTTGAAACAGCATCTCTGTGGACAGGGTCATGGAAGGGGATCCGATTGATAAGGGTTTTTCAGTGCATGCCGATGGCTTCGCGATACAGATGGATCATGGTTTCTTGTTCTTCCAGGGCGGCCCGTTCCAGCTTGCGGATTTTCAGGATTTCCCGCATGGTCTTGACATCGAATCCATTGCTTTTGGCATCCAGGAAGACCGCTTTGATGTCGTCGGCGATGGCGGTTTTTTCTTCTTCCAGCCGTTCGATCCGCTCGAAATATTGCAGGAGTTGATCCCCGGCGATGCCGTGAACCACCGACGGATGCAGGACGGGTTGGGGAATGGCGTGGGGCTGGATCATGCTCGAAGCTCCTTTGTTGAGGATGGATTGATTCCGTTCCATTGGGTCAAAATCACCGACAGCCGTGGGGCCGTCCGTTTCAGCAAGCAAAAGCCGTGCCCTGAACGGTCGCATTCTTTTTTCTGGTCCTGGGGTCAGGCGGGCCCGTTGCCTTTTTCTCCCCTGAGACCCGGAATCACCACAATCACCTCCAATCCCCCGTTCGGGCGGTTGCGCAAGGTGAGTTCGCCCCCGTGGGCGCGCACGATGTTGCGGGCGATGGGCAGTCCCAGACCCGTGCCCCCGGTGGCCCGGTTGCGTGAACTTTCGAGACGGATGAATGGCTCGAACACCCGTTCCCGGTCGGTTTCCGGGATGCCGGGGCCCTGGTCGGCAATGGAGATGCGCAGTCGGTCTCCGAGCAGATCGGCGCGGATGCGGGCCCGGTCTCCATAGGTGACGGCGTTGTCCACCAGATTCACCAGACACCGTTTCAGGCTTTTGGGCATCACCGGAAAGGGTGTCATCTCGGAACACTGCACCACCACCTCCCGGCCCAACTCCTCGAACGCCTCCTGAATGCTTTCCAGCATGGCGGGAATGTCCACTTTGGCCACCGGTTCCATCCCCTCCATGCCCCGGGCGTACTCCAGAGCCGAAGCGGTCATGCGTTCCATGTCGGCGAGGTTGCGCAACAGGTCTTCCCGGATCGCCGATTCTTCCAGACGCTCCACCCGCAACCGCATGCGGGTGAGGGGTGTCTTGAGATCGTGGGAAACGGCGGCCAACAGATGGGTCCGTTCGTTGACGTAGCGTTTCAGCCGTTCCTGCATGGCGTTGAAGGCCGCTGCCGCATGTCGTACCTCCCGGGGGCCGGAGAGGGGCAGAGGAGGGTGGTTGAGATCCTGACCCAGGGCGTGGGCCGCGTCGGCCAGCAGCAGCAACGGTCGGGTGGCCACCCGGATGGCGGCCAGGGAGAGCAGTCCCACCAGACAAAACAGCAGCAACAAGGACCAACCCATCCACTCCGGCCATTCAAAGACCTCCCCGGGTAGATGACTGTGAAACTCCACCCAGTCCCCCCCCACCAGTTGGGTGCGGGCCACATAAGAGACGCCGAGAGGCATCAAGCGTTCCATCATGCGCATGTGGCGCCAATAGCCCGGATGGTGATTCGGGGGGCCGAACATGGGATGCATGGGTCCAAACGGCGGCCCGTTGCCTTCGCCGCGCATGCCTAGCGGTTTCGATGCCGGGTCCGGACCGTTCAACACCACGACCCGCAAGGGGCGTTGATCCCCGAGATAGCCGCGCAACAGTTGCTCCAGCCGTTCGGCCCGGGGATCCGGTGGGGTCTCTTCGGTGGTCTCCGGGGGCGGCTGGCGGGAGGGGAGAAAACGCAGATAATGCAACGGTGTCTCCCAGATGGTGGCCACCTTCATCCGTTCGCCAGGTGGCAGGGAGTCCAGCAGATGCACGATGGCCACAAACTCCTGGGCTGTGCGTATCCCTCCGAAAGAGGACAAGGCCCGGTTGCGATCATGCAAATGCAGCAGTGCCCCGGATGCCAGGGCCAGAAACACGCCGGTGAGCAGAATCAGCACAATGCGCCCGGAAAGGGCGTTGGGCCAGGGCCAGATCCTCATGGGACGATCTCGGCGGTCAGCATGTAGCCTTTGCCCCAGACCGTTTTGATGAAGGTCGGATTTTTGGGGTCATCCCGCAGCCGTTTGCGCAGGCGCCCCACCTGGACATCGATTGTCCGATCAAATACCGTCGCCTCCCGGGCGTGACACAATTCGGTCAGCCGGTCCCGGTCCAGGGCTTCGTTGGGATGTTGCAAAAAGACCTGCAACAAGACCATTTCCCCCTTGGTCAGGTCCACGATCACCCCGTCCGGGGAGAGCAGATGACGGGCCGACAGCCGCAGAATCCAGCCATTGAAACGAATTTCATCCCGTTCTTTGGGCGGGGCCGGGGTGCTGCGGGTGACGGAACGGGCACGGCGCAACACACTGCGAATGCGCGCCAACAGTTCCCGGGAGCTGAACGGCTTGGATAGATAATCATCCGCCCCCATCTCCAACCCCAGAATACGATCCATCTCATCCCCCCGGGCGGTCAACATGATGATGGCGATGTTTTGGGTCGCCTCATCCACGCTCAACCGCTTGCACAGCATCAGGCCGTCTTCGCCGGGAAGCATCAGGTCCATCAGGATCAGATCCGGTTCCCATTGGCCCAGAATGTCCCACATCTGACGGCCATCTCCGGCTTCCCGGGCCTGACAGCCGTTTTCCTCCAGGTATTCCCGGATCAGGGTGCGGGTTTCGTGGTCGTCTTCGACAATCAGAATTTTGTCAGAGTCTGGCATGTTCGGGTCTTTCGGTTTGGCAGGGGGGTGAACGCATGACGTTTCCTTTTGAGGAATCAAAGCGGATTGTCGGCCTGGGGGCAAAGGAAATTGTGAAAGTATGACAAAATTGTAACCGGAACGGGTCATTGTATCCGAATCGGCGCCGAATGGTCACAATTGTGGAGAAAGCATGACAGAAAAGAGGATGGAACATACAGAACTTTTACAATAAATCATTTTATTTTCAGTCGGTTCTGACCTATGCTTTCTTTCATTCAATGTTGAAAGGTTGCGTTTCCCCTTTTTTCCGCACTCTTGCATGGAGGTCTTTGCCATGAACACCACCCTCATCAAAAAATTTCTGCCCCTGGCCGTCACCTTGTCCCTGATGGCCGGAACCGCCCTGGCTCAGGAAAATCCTGGACAAAATGCTCCCCCCGCCGCTCCTGGTGATCAGACCGCTTGGCAGGGTATGGGGTATCCCGGCATGCAGGGCGGTCCCTGGGGTGGCCCGGGCATGGGTCAGCAGGGTATGGGTCCGGGCATGGGCCAGCCGGGCATGGGTCCGGGTATGGGCCAGCCGGGCATGGGTCCGGGCATGGGCCAGCCGGGCATGGGTCCGGGCATGGGCCAGCCGGGCATGGGTCCGGGCATGGGTCAGCCGGGTATGGGTCCGGGCATGGGTCAGCCGGGTATGGGTCCGGGCATGGGTCAGCCGGGTATGGGTCCGGGCATGATGGGCAGACATCACCGTGGCATGGAGGGTGGTTTGTGGTCCGAGCCTGCCGACGCCTTGAACAACCGTCTGGAGTCGATGAAGCAGCAGTTGGTCATCACGGCGGCCCAGGAACCGGCCTGGAAGGCGTATGTCAAGGCCGTGAGCGAGCAGAACGAGGCCAAAGGCGCGATGCGCAAAGAGATGTCCACCACGCCTCCGAAAGATGCCGTGGATATGGAGTCCCGGCGCATCGAAGGCATGGAGCGGATGCTGACCCACAAGAAGGCCGTTTTGACCTCCTACAAGGCGTTGTTGGCCCAGTTGGATGAGCAGCAGAAGGGCATTCTGGGGCCGGCGCAGACTCAGCCGTGCAATCCGTGACGCGTGGTGGATGCGGTTTTTGATGGATGCCCGCTGGATAGGGGGTGATCATGGTGCCCGAACCTTGGAATGTGACCCACGATTTGAAAGTCGCCGGGATGGTCTGCGCCGAGTGCGCCGAAATCATCGCCGAGGGGTTGGGCGCCTTGAATGGTGTGCTGAAAGTGGTGACCAACTGGCACCGGAATACCGTGACCGTCACCTATGACCTGCAACGGGTGCGGATTCACGCTTTGGAAAAATTGTTGACCGAGATCGGGTTTCCCCCCGATCCCGGTTTCATTCAGCGCAAGAAAAGGGAATGGATCCGCTTCGTGGATCAAAATACCCTCGACGCCATGCATCACCGGGGAGCCTGTTGCAACAAGCCTCCCCGGTGATTGTGCCACGCCGGACTTCTTCCCCATTAATCCTTCGCCATTCCGCGAGAGTCGTGCGATGATGCACGGGTCTTTTCGATCTTTCTGACGGTTTCCAAAACAAGCCTTTCAAATTAAAGCGGGAGAAACCCCATGGTGACATTCCCCGTGGGCGGCATGTCGTGCGCCTCGTGTTCGGGTCGGGTGGAACGGGCCTTGTCGGCCATTCCCGGTGTGGAACGGGCCTCGGTGAACCTCACCATGGCCAAGGCCACGGTGGTGGGCGACGTTCCTGTGGATGTTCTGATTTCGGCTGTGCGGGAGATTGGTTTTCAGGTTCCGGTGGTGACGGAATCGTTTGCCATTCAGGGATTGTCCTGCGCTTCGTGCGCGGCCAAGGCAGAACGCGCCTTGACCGGCGTGACGGGAGTGATGCGGGCACGGGTCAATCTGGCCTCCCACGAGGCCTTGGTGGCCCATGTGCCGGATGTGGTCACCTTCGAGGGGTTGCAAGAGACGGTTCAGGCTGTGGGTTTCACCCTGGTCCGGACCCGACCCGACGAAGATCCCATGGATCTGGCCGAAAGCGAACGCCTGCACGAATACAAGCAGATCAAAGGGCGTCTGGTGATCGGTGCTGTGTTGTTGATCGCCAATATGGCGGTCATGCATGGCCATTGGCACGGGATGGAGGCTTGGTTGCAATTCGCTTTGGTCACGCCGGTACAATTTTGGGTGGGCTGGCCGTTTCACGTCAACGCTTGGTCGGCGTTGCGGCATGGCGGGGCCAATATGCATTCGTTGGTCACGGTGGGGACGTTTTCCGCCTATCTGTATTCGGTGCTGGTGCTGCTGGCGCCGGATTTGTTCGTCGCCCGGGGAGTGGCGGCGGAGGTCTATTTCGAGACTTCCGGCATGATCATCGTGTTGATTCTGCTGGGGCGGTTTTTAGAGATTCGCGCCAAGGGCAAAACCTCCCAGGCGATCCGGGCGCTCATGGGGTTGACCCCCAAGGTGGCCCGGGTGGTGCGCGATGGCCAGGAAATGGATATCCCGTTGCGGGATGTGGTGGTCGGGGACTCCTTTGTGGTGCGTCCCGGGGAGAAAATCCCGGTGGATGGCATCATTCTGAAAGGACATGCCACCTTGGACGAGTCCATGTTGACCGGTGAGGCCATGCCCGTGGAACGTGGACCCGGCGAGGCGTTGACGGGTGGAACCATCAATCGGACCGGATCGCTGATCGGCAAGGCGGTGAAGGTGGGGCGGGATACGGCCCTGGCCCGGATCGTGGAAATGGTGCGGGAAGCGCAAGGGGTCAAGCCTCCGATTGCCCGTCTGGCGGATCAGATCGCGGCGATTTTTGTGCCGGTGGTCATGGGCATCGCGTTGGTGACGTTTGGGGTTTGGTACGGGTTTGGACCGGAGCCATCGTTCAACTATGCGTTGTTGAATTTTGTCGCGGTGTTGATCATCGCTTGTCCCTGCGCGTTGGGATTGGCGACTCCGACCTCGATTCTGGTGGGAACCGGCAAGGGGGCGGAGCATGGCATTCTGATCCGGGGTGGCGATGCGTTGGAAACGGCGCACAAGATCGATGTGGTGGTGTTTGACAAAACCGGTACTTTGACCATGGGCAAACCGGTGATGACCGATTGGATCGGTGACGCCGCCTTGTTGAAATGGGTGGCTTCTGCCGAGCGGCGTTCCGAGCATCCCATCGCCGAGGCGGTGGTGGCCGGGGCCCGGGAAAGAGGGATGATTCTCGCGGAGCCGTCCCGCTTTGTGGCCATTCCGGGTCAGGGGGTCAGGGCCGAGGTGGAGGGGCATGAAGTGGTGGTTGGGACAGTCAAGCTGATGGTGGAAAACAGCATCGATTGCGTGGAAATTTTGGATGCCTTTCAGGAATTGCAGCGTCAGGGCAAGAGCGCCATGCTGGCGGCGGTGGATGGAACAATCGCGGGCGTGTTGGCGGTTTCGGATCGGGTCAAGCCTCATGCCGGGCAAGCGGTGCTTCGTTTGCAAGAGATGGGGGTCGAGGTGGTGATGCTCACCGGGGATGGCAAGACGGTGGCCAGGGCCATTGCGGATCAGTTGGGGATTCGCACCGTGTTGGCCGAGGTGTTGCCGCAGGAAAAAGAACAGGAGATCCAGCGTCTTCAGGCGACGGGAAAGGTGGTCGCCATGGTGGGAGATGGTATCAATGATTCTCCGGCGTTGGCGCGGGCCGATGTGGGGATTGCCATGGGTACCGGCACCGATGTGGCCATGGAGGCTTCGGACATTACCCTGGTGAGCGGGGATCCCCGCGGTGTGGCTACCGCCATTCAGTTGTCGCGGGCCACGATGCGAAATATTCGGCAAAATTTGTTCTGGGCGTTTGCCTATAACGTTGTTTTGATTCCTTTGGCTGCCGGGGTGTGGTTCCCCTGGTTTGGCGTGTTGTTGTCGCCCATTTTCGCGGCGTTTGCCATGAGCCTCTCCAGTGTGACCGTGGTGAGCAATGCGTTGCGACTGCGGCGGTTTCGCGTGGAGCATTCAGGGGGGTAAAGAAATAAGGACTATAACCTTTGGCGGGATGGATTTGTTTGATGGGACTCTTTATAGTTACGTATATGGTGAAAATTGTGCCCAGGACGAGAGTTGCTCTTGGTTGCAATAATAAAACAGTCACCCGATTTGCAAGATTGATCACTTAATAATATTCTTTCTTGAATATGTGGCATTACCAATCCTCTGGGAGGAATTTCCATGGCCGAATCGACGCAAGAATTCACACCAACCGATGAACAGAAGCAGGAAGCTCAGGTTTTTGATGATCTGACTTCACTGTATCAGACCGCCCAGAGTAATGATTCCGGGAATGGTGCCGGTTCGGACGACCTTGCCGTGGCCGATGTGGATGATGAATCAGATCTGGCCAATTTGCAGCCTGCAGATGTGATCACGCAGGCGGTGGTACTGCCTGCTCCAGGCAATGCGCCGCCGGATTCTGCCTTGGATCTGGTATTGGATCCTTTGACCGATGGATTAAAGGTTGACCCGGTTTCCAATCCTGCGGGTACGGCGGAAGCCCCTGTTCCTCCGACAGAGATCAACCCGCCAGGTTTTGAACCGATTGTTTTCCCACGTCCCAATGTTGACTCTGAGACCTCCGCAATTCCTGATGATCCAGTAAATCCGCAAATTCAAGGTGTTGCGCAAGCCCAGTCGGCGGCCTCACTTCAATCTGACGCCACCACTCCCACGACGCCGACCACACCGACGACAGTAACCAGCCCGACCACACCGACGACAGTAACCAGCCCGACCACGCCGACGACAGTAACCAGCCCGACCACGGCCACGACGGTGACGAGTCCGACGACGGTGACAAGCCCGACGACGGTGACGAGCCCGACGACGGTGACGAGCCCGACGACGGTGACGAGCCCGACCACAGTGACGAGCCCGACCACAGTGACGAGCCCGACCACAG
>JADGAZ010000036.1 GCA_015231755.1 Magnetococcales bacterium
GCACCTGGACCTTGACCTCCGACCAGTTGAGCGGCCTGACCCTCACCCCCGCAAGCAACAGCGACTCCGACTTCAGTTTGACCGTGACGGCCACCTCCACCGAGGCGGATGGCGGGGATACGGCGACGCAAACCGGAACCATCGCGGTCTCCGTGGCGGCGGATGCGGATACTCCGACCTTGGTGTTGAGCGATGCCTCGGGAAATGAGGATTCGGCCATTGTCTTGAATATTTCGTTTTCTTTGCAGGACACCGACGGATCTGAAGCCCTGTCTGGCAATATTGTCATGACCGATGTGCCCCAGGGTGCAGTTTTGAGTGTGGGGTCCGCCGGCGCGACGCCTGGAACATGGGAGATTCCCCAATCCGCTTTGCAGGTGCAGGCCACCAACGCTCAGGGTCAGCCGGTTTCCTGGACGATTCCCGATTTGACCATCACGCCTCCGGCCAACAGCAATGTTGATTTTAGTCTGGGTTTGCGTGTCTCGACCACGGACGGCACGGATACCTTGACCACCAGTGGGGTCATGGATGTGGATGTTCTGGGGGTCGCGGATGCGCCGACCTTGTCCGCTGCGTTGGGGGATGGGCTGTTATCGGTCTATCCGTTGAACATTGCCGCGGCCTTGACCGATCTGGACGGTTCGGAAGCGATGTCGATCACGGTGAGTGGGGTTCCGGATGGTGTGGCGCTTTCCCACGGCACGAACAACGGACATGGGGTGTGGAGCTTGTCTGCCGCTGATCTGAACGGTCTGACGGTTCATGTTTCCCAGAATCAGACCGCTGATTTCAGTTTGACCGTTACGGCCACCGCCACGGAAAACGATGGACATTCCACCACCACGTCCCAATCGCTTTCTGTGGAAGGGTATCAGCCCACGAATCTGGAAGCCGGAGATGATACGGTCAACACCCAATCGGGCCAGACGGTGACTTACAACATTTTGAGCAACGATGTCAGTCCCACCGGAGCCGCGTTGCATGTGGATTCCATCGGCGCGGTTCAACATGGAACCTTGTCCATGGTGAATGGCAACGTGACCTACACGGCGAATGCCAATTTTGTGGGGAGTGAGACGGTTTCCTACACGGTGTCGGACGCCAATGGTCTGACCGACATGGCTCAGGTCACCTTCAATGTGGGATCGACTGTCAACGTGCAAGAGACATTGGAGAATGGTACCCCCTGGACCGGTTCTACCTCCACGGCGGATGTCACGACCATCAACGCTTCGGATGGTCATGCGGATACTGTCAACGCCGATCTTTATCCCGAAGGGGGTACCGTGACCTTGACCATCACGGCCCAGGCGCCAGGGGGGCATCTGCCCACGCAGTTGGATCTTTATATTCTTCAGGATCTGACCGGTTCCTTCAAGGATGACCTGAGTATCATCCGTGGCAATCAGGACAGCACCAACAACAGTGCTGATCTGGGATTGCTGGATGATTTGGTGAAGGGGGTCAACGGCATGATCGGGGATACCCGTTACGGACTGGGAAGTTTCAAGGACAAACTGGGCGGTGGCAACAATACGGGTTTGATTCACAATCTGAATCTGGCAGCCGACACGACCGGTTCCTATCTGGACAGCACCAAGACCGGCAAGGGGTATGATTCCATGGCGGCAGACGGCGGCACGGCCAACGATGCTCCGGAAGATCAGATCACCGCGCTCAACGATGTGGCCAAAGCGGCCATTGCCGGGCAATACGGTTTCAGGGCTGGGGTGCCCAAGGTGGTGGTCATTGCCACCGATGCCACGGCCCATACCACTCCGACGGAAATCGCTCAGACTGCGGCCAATCTGGCTGCGGCCAACATCATTCCGATCTTTTTGGTGGCGGATGGATGGGTTGACTACGATGAAACCGGATTTTATCAAGATATCGTCGATCAATTTGGACGGGGTGCGGTGGTGGAGTTGACCACTACCAGCAGCAATCTGGTGGATGCGATTCGTGCGGGTCTGGAGACCGCCTTGTCGGATTTGGCCTTGACCATCAGCGGCGATGAATACGGTTATGCTTCGGTGGTGGATCATAGCGCGTCGGCGACCGGGTTGCATACCTGGACGGTGGAGTTGGATGCCTCATTGATGAGCAGTCACAGCGCGGACACCTTGACCATGTGCGTGACCGACGACGATGGCAACGTGCTGAGCGATGTCACCACGGTCAATGTGGCGACGACCATCGATGAGATTTTCGGTACCAACTACAGTGACAGTCTCACCGGGCATCAGGGGGACAACGTCATCAATGGCGGGGCCGGGGATGATACCATTTATGGCCTGGGGGGCAACGACACGCTTTACGGCGGAGATGGCACCGATAAACTTTATGGTGGAGATGGCAACGACACCCTGGATGGTGGCGCTGGCAACGACACCCTGGATGGTGGAGCCGGCAATGACACCCTGACCGGTGGAGCCGGCAACGACATCCTGACCGGTGGAACCGGCAACGATATTTTGGATGGTGGAACGGGTAACGATGTCATGATGGGTAACGATGGCAACGATATCTTCTTGTTGCGTGCCGGTGGCGGCAATGATTCGGTGCAGGGGGGAATGGGCAACGGTTGGACGGATGTGGTGCGGTTGGAAGGAGTCGATGCCATACCGGGTGTGCAGTTGGATCACGTGGGGAACTGGACCCTGGAAACCAGTGCGGATTACACGATGGTGGATGGTGCCATTCAATTCGACGCCGGGGATGCCTCGGGGGTGATCACCCTGTGGGATGGCAGCCAGATCGCCTTTGAAGGCATTGAGCGTATCGAGCGGGTGTGATCCGGTTTTCTTTCGACGCGTTTTGTGTTGTCAAGTGGCGGGTTGCTGATTGGTTGTATGCATGAAAGTTTGTTCATCTTTTTCCACGATCCTGCACGGGCCACCCTGGCCCGTGCAGCGGCCATGATGTCCCTTCGTTTGTTTGCATGATTCCTTGTGTGTCCAATCAGTGGCTGTAGAATGTAACCTGTTGAGGGGTTTCATTCTTGATTGGTGAGGGAAACATGTCTGTTGACCTGATGCAACCGATTGTCTGGCGTGTGGATTTTTCGACCGGGGTCGGGATGATTGATGATCAGCACCGTGTGTTGATTAATATGCTCAACGACGCGGCGACCAAACTGACCGATCAGAGCAGCCTGGAGGAGGTTGGTCGGATTGTGCAGGGATTGGTGAATTATACCGACTATCATTTCAAGACCGAGGAAAGAGCCATCAGCGAGCAGGGATATGACGCCATACGTCCTGCGGATGCGGAAGCTCATATCGGGCAGCATCGGGATTTTGTCGAAAAGGTGATTGCGGTGCGCGAACGGATTCGGAACGGTCATCGGGTTCCCAAAGACGAACTGGTGGCTTTTTTGTCCAGTTGGCTGACCAGTCATATTCTTCATTCGGACAAGGCGTTGGGTGCCTTCATCCTGGATAGGAAGATCCGTGAGTCGCGTTAATTTTCTGGCACGCAGAGTCGAATCGGACCTTGGAGCAGGGCATGCGTTTTGGTTTGCGTGAAAAGATGATGCTGTTTTTGGCCGGAGGTGTGCTCCTGATCGGGGGGGTGACGCTGGTCATGGTCTATTCCGTTCAGGAGCGCATCCAGCTTGAATTGATTCGTTATTCGGTGGAGCGTTATGTCCTATTGCATCGGGAGAAGACTCTGGGAGGGATCCAGGGGGATCTGATTCTGGCCCGGAAAATGGCGGATTCCGAGGTGTTGCGGCGCTGGGTGTTGGATCCGTCCGATGCCCACGCCTCCGGCCCGGCTGTGCGGGAGTTGGGCAGTCTGATCGGTCTTTTTTCTACCCACGTGGCGTTTGTGGCCTCCAAGTCCGCAGGGTATTATTATTTCGCGGATGCCAAGTCCATTGCCGCACTCGACGGTTCCGCCAGGTTGGAACCGACCAAACTCCTGAACACCACGGACAAGGAGCATGAATGGTTTTACAAGACCTTGGCCAATCCGGAACCGTATCATTTCAATGTGGCCCATGATGCGCAGTTGAATCAGACGAAACTTTGGATCAACGTCGTCATGAAAGCCGGCAATGAGGCGGTCGGGGTGGTGGGAACCGGGATTGACATTACTCAATTCATCGAAACTTTCATCAAGGGCAGCGAACAGGGGGTGACGGGTCTGTTCGTCAACGAGGATGGGGCCATTCAGGGGCATGCGGACCCCGCCCTGATCGCCTTGAACGCCCCCATCCAGTCGGAGCGGGCCTCATCGACCATCTGGAAACTGCTGGCCAATGATCAGGAACGATCCGAACTCAAATCGGCCATGAATCGGGTCAAGTTGGGGGGCGGAAGCGATTGGGTGGGCTTGACCCTTCAGGGCACCCCCAGAGTCGCGGGGGTCGCCTATCTCGCGCCGCTGAAATGGTACACCATCGCGGTGTTCGACCGGTCCAGCGTGTTGGGAACCGGATATTTTCTGGTGGTGTTGATCGCCATGGTGGCGGCGATGTTGGCCTCGGTGCTGGCGGTGTTCGAGGTGGCCAACCGGCTGGTGGTGATCCCGTTGCGACAGGTGGCCGATGGAACCCGTCGGGTCACGGAGGGGGATTTTTCGGTACGGTTGCCGGAGCGTCGTTCCGACGAGATCGGCGAAGTGATGGCTGCCTTCAACCGCATGACCTGTCAGATCGCCGAGTCCCGTCGTCTGTTGCAGACCAATGTGGCGACCATTACGGCGGCCTTGCAGCGGGCGGGCGGTCACGAGCAGTTGGCACGGGTTTTTTTCAGCAATGTGGCGCCATTGCTGGATTTGGGTTTGGGAGGGTTTCACCGGCTGGATGGGACACGGGGGGTGCTGGTGGCCTGTGGCGGTTATGCGCGGGCGCGGGGCAATGATGAACTCCTGGAGACCCCGTTGGGTTTTGGACTGGTCGGCCAGTGCGCCATCGAACAGCGGACCATTATGGTGGACCATCTGCCACCGGATTATCCCGCCATCGGTTCGATGTTGGGTTCCGCCCCGCCGACGGTGTTGATGCTGGTGCCGATCATGCACGCGGGAACCTTGCTGGGGGTGATCGAACTGGCGTCGTTCCGGCGGTTTCGGGAAGAGGAGTTGACGTTGCTGGATGGCTTGTTGACCGTGGTGGCCATGTGCATGGAGATCATCGAGCGCAACGAGCGTGGCAAGAGTCAACTCCTGGAGTCTTCGCGATGACCAGGCTTGCGGCCTGGATTGCCCATCGGCCCCGTCGGGTTTGGGTATTGATTGTGCTGTTGAGTGTTGCCGTTTCATTTCTGGTGGAAGAACGGTTGCGGATGCAACTGGAGAAAGATCGACTCACGCTGCTCAACACGGATGTGGAACGCAGCGCCGTGGAACTGCTCGCCTTGACCCTGAATGGCAACTTGATGGGATCGGTGGTCATGCTGGGTTTGATCGATCCCGATGTCAAGCTGGACGCCCTTTCACAACGCACCCTCAACGAACCGAAATTCATATCCATGCTGGAGAGCGTGGGACATTCCCATGGTGCCGAGGGGGTTTTCGTGGTGGGGACATCTGGAGTGGTACGCTCCAGTTGGGACAATTCGGGCAAACCCTCAAGCGGACTTGATGTGCAGTTTCGTCCCTATTTTCAGATGGCCATGAAGGGCAAACAATCGGTTTATGCGGCGGTCAGTCTGGCCACGGGTCGGCGGGCGATCTATTTCGCGGCGCCGGTGGTCAGCGAGTCGAGATCCTCTGCGCCCAAGATCGGTGCCATGGTGGCGCGTACCGGTCCGGAGAGCATCGACCGGTTGCTGGCCACCAAATCGGATCTGGTTTTGCTGCTTTCCCCACAGGGAGTGGTTTTTGCCAGCAACCATGAGGGTTGGGTGGGGTTTCTGGCGGGGGAATCGACGCCGGAACGGTTGAAGTCGATTCGTGAGCTGAAACAATTTGGCAAGTTGTTCGAGACCCGGCAGCCGGACTCCCTGCCCATGGATGTCGAGCCGGGTTTTTCCTGGTTCGAGGGACGGCGTCACGCGGTGGCCAGCGTCCGGGTGCCCTGGAATGATCCCCACGGGGATTGGCGTCTGGTGTTGATGGAGGATTTGACCCGCACGGTGCCCTGGTCGGGTCGCATTGGCAAGATGATCGCCATGGGGTTGGCCGCATTTTTGATGTTCCTGTTGCTCCTGAAACTGTTGCGGAGTCATCACGCCCAGGAGGTGGCGGCGGTCAAGTTGCAGGCCTATGCCGCCCGTCAGGAGGTGAGCGCGGGTCACAAATCCGCTTTGGCCGCCGCTTCGTTGCGTATGCAGCAGGCCAAGGGCGTCGAGGATCTGGGACGGATTTTCTTGCACGAGGCCCATGCCATTCTGGGATTGTTGCAAGGCGTGATCTATGTGTATGACAAACCGGGTTCTGGCGCCATGCGTCTGGTGGCCTCTTATGCCCGGGAGCCGGAGCAGCCGGAAGAGTTGTTGTCGGGACAGGGGCTGCTGGGGCAGTGCGCCGTCGAACGACGGGTCTTGATGTTGGTTCCGCCCACCGGTTATCTCCGGACGATCCGTTCCGGATTGGGTGAGTTCACCCCCGATCGTGTAGTCATGTTGCCGATTTTGCTCAACGATGTGGTGTTGGGTGTGGTCGAGATGGCGATGCTGGGGGAACGGGACGACGAGTCGGTGGGCATGCGCGAGGAGATGGTGGCCATGCTCGCCTTGAACCTGGAAATCCAGCGTCGCAACCGGGATGCCGAACAGTTGTTGAGCGCCACCGCCGAGGCGGAACGGATCAAGGCGGGTCAACTGGTGTTTCAGCAGGCCTTGGTGGATACCATTCCCTATCCGGTTTTCTACAAAGGGGTGGATACCCGTTTTCTGGGGTTCAACCGGGCCTACGAAGAGACGTTCAATACCGAGCGTGATCAATTGATCGGCAAGCGGGTGTTGGATCTGGACTATCTGCCGGAGGCGGATCGCGTGGCCTATCAGACCGAGGATGAAATGGTGATCGCCACTGGCACCACAGTACGGCGGGAGGTTCCCATGCCTTATGGGGATGGTTCCACTCGGGAGACGATCTATTACGCATCCGGTTTCCGACTGCCGGATGGCAGTCCGGGAGGCATGGTGGGTACGTTCATCGATATCAGCGATCTGCGCAACGCGGAACGCAAATTGATGCGCATGTCGGATGTCGGTTTTCACAGTTTGGCCAAGAGCTGCCAGGAACGGATCCACGCACTCAAGATCGAAGTCAATGAACTGGCGATGGCCGCAGGTCGGACACCGCCTTATCACTTGGAGTCCGAGTCATGACGCTGTTGTTGACTCTGCTGGAACGACGCCAGTTGCGTGGCAAACTGGCGTTTGGATTCGTGGGTTTCCTGGTGGTGACCTTGGGGCCGTTGTTGTTTTATCTGTATTCCGAGAATCTGTTGGGCCATCGGATTCCGTTTTGGCTGTTGGCCGGAGGGGGATGCATCGGGACTTTGCTGGGTTGGTTCATCGGCATTTCGATCCGACGTCCCACCGAGCGGTTGCGGGATGCGGTGGAGCAGTTGGCCGCGGGGCAGTTGGACATCGAGGTGCCCAACACCGATCATCCCAACGAGATCGGGGCGTTGGCCCGTTCCATCGCCGTGCTGCAAACCGGTGCCCGGGAGATGGAAGCCCAACGCTGGGTCAAGGTCAATCAGGCCGCCATCTCTTCGGTGTTGCAAGAGGCCACCGATTTCGCCGATCTGGCCCGCAAGTTTTTGTCCGGGGTGGCGCCGCTGCTCCAGATCGGTCATGGCGCTTTTTATCTGCACGAGCAGGGTCGGTTGCGTCTTTTCGGGGGTTATGCTTTTCGGGAACGCAAAGGGTTTCATCCGGTGTTCGAGATCGGCGAGGGGCTGGTGGGGCAGTGCGCCCTGGAAAAAAGTCCCATCGTGGTCGTCCGGCCTCCGGCGGACTATGTGCGGGTGGGGTCCGGGATCGGCGAGGCGGTGCCCCGCGCCATCATGGTATTGCCGGTGCAGCGTAACGATCAGTTGTTGGCCGTGGTGGAATTGGCCGCTTTCGTGGCTTTCGACGTGCATCAACAGGCGTTGCTGGATGGATTGATGCCCCTGCTGGCCATGAGCATCGAAATTCTGGATCGCAATCTGCGCACCCGCCAACTGCTGGAAGAGACCCGGCAACAGGCCAGAACCATGGAAGCGCAGGCCTCCCAACTGGCCGAGCAGACCGTGGAGTTGGAAGAACGACGCAACGCGCTCCAGGCTACGGAAGAGTGGTATCGGGGCATCATCGAGTCCGCGCCGGATGGTATGCTGGTGGCCGAGCAGGATGGGGTGATCATTTTGGCCAATCCACGCATTCATGCCATGTTCGGTTACGAGGAAGGGGATCTGGTGGGACGGCGGATCGAGGATTTGGTCCCCGATGCCCTGATCGACGAGCATCCGGTCCTGCGGGAGGCGTATACCGCATTGGGTGTGTCACGTCCATCCCAGGTGGGTGGTCGGGATTTCATGGGCATGCGCAAAGATGGCGGGGAGTTTCCGGTGGAAGTTTCCCTCTCCCGGCTGCCGGCTTTGGGAGGGCGCGGTATCTGCATCTGCGCCTCCCTCCGGGACATCACCCAGCGCAAGGCCGCCGAGGCGGCGATCCGGGACAGCGAAGCCTACAACAAAATGCTGTTCCAGGAGTCGGCGCGTCCGATTGTCATCTACGATCCGAGCGGGGAAGGGTTCATCGACTGCAATCCGGCGGCGGTGCGCATGTATGGGTATGCCAGTCGGGAGAATCTGCTGGGCAAAAGCCCCATCGATGTCTCCGCGCCGGTCCAGTACGATGGCATGGATTCCAGAACCGCCTTCGAGCAGTTCGATCTGACCGAATTGAACAGTGGTCCCCAGGTGTTCGAGTGGCGTCATCGCCGTCCCAACGGGGATGTCTGGGATGCTCAGGTCCATATGATGCTGTTCCAGTTCCAGGGACGGCAGTTGTGGCAGTTCACCCTGGACGACATCACCGAAAAGAAACGGGCCGGGGAGGAGATCGAACGTCAACGGGCCACCCTCGGCGCCTTGATCGACTCGATTCCGGATCTGATCTATTACAAGGATACGGAAGGCATCTATCTGGGCTGCAACATCGCCTTCGCCGAACGGCTCGGCAGACCCGTGGAAGAGATCGTCGGACGCAGCGATTATGATGTGTTTTCACCGGAAGTGGCGTTTTCCATCCGTCAGGGGGACCACGAGGTGATGGAGTCTTTGGTGCGGCACTCCGTGGAGGAGTGGGTCGATTATTCCGATGGCAAACAGGTGTTGCTCGATACGGTCCGGGCGCCGTTTTACAACGGTCAGGGCCGTTTGTTGGGACTTTTGGGCATCGGTCGGGACATCACCGAACGCAAGGCGGTGGAGCAGGCCATGGCCGAGGCCCGTCGGGCCGCCGAGGATGCCACCAAGGCCAAAAGCGATTTTCTGGCCAACATGAGCCACGAAATCCGTACCCCCATGAATGCCATTATCGGCATGTCCCATTTGGCGTTGCAAACCGCTTTGGACAAGAAACAACGCAACTATATCGACAAGGTTCACCGTTCCGCCGAGAATCTGCTGGGCATCATCAACGATATCCTCGATTTTTCCAAGATCGAGGCCGGAAAGATGTCCATGGAGCAGATCGATTTCCGTCTGGAAGATGTCATGGACCATCTGGCCAATCTGGTGGGCATCAAGGCGGAACACAAGGGTCTGGAACTGTTGTTCGACGTGGCCCCGGAGCTGCCCACGGCTTTGGTGGGAGATCCGTTGCGTCTTGGACAGGTGCTGATCAACCTGGGAAACAATGCGGTCAAGTTCACCGACAAAGGCGAGATCGTCATCGGAGTGGAAAAGGTCGGCGAGGGGGATTTTGGGGCGGAGTTGCATTTTTGGGTCAAAGACTCCGGCATCGGCATGACCGAAGAACAGTTGGGCAAGATGTTTCAGTCCTTCAGTCAGGCCGACTCTTCCACCACCCGCAAATATGGGGGAACCGGTCTGGGGTTGGCCATCTCCAAGAATCTGGTGGAAATGATGAATGGCCGCATCTGGGTCGAAAGCGTGGTGGGGCAGGGATCCGGTTTTCATTTTCACGCCCGGTTTGGCCTGCAATCCAATCCCATGCCGCGTCGCATGTTCCGCGCCGACGAACTCACCGGATTGCGGGTACTGGTGGTGGACGACAACGCCGCGGCGCGGGAGATTCTTTCCACCATGGCGCGCAATTTCGGCCTGGAGGTGGATGTGGCCTCGGATGGTCAGGAGGCTTTGTCATTGGTGGCCGGGGCGGAACTCAAGGGACTGCCGTATGATCTGGTGCTGATGGACTGGAAAATGCCGTTGATGGATGGGGTGGAGTGTGTGCGGCGGGTGCAGCAGGAAGGAGTCGCTCACCCCCCCTCGGTGATCATGGTGACCGCCTACGGTCGGGAGGAGGCCCTCAACGAGGCCCAGCGGCGGGGGGTGGAGGTGAGGTCCGTGGTGACCAAACCGGTGACTCCGTCCATGCTGCTGGAGACCATCGGCGAGACCTTGGGCCGGGGCACGGTTGTGGAGACCGGAGCCACCGACAAACCGGATTCCCATCAGGAGGCTGTGGCCAAACTGCGTGGCGCCCGGGTGCTGCTGGTGGAAGATAACGACATGAACCAGGAGTTGGCCATGGATCTCCTGAGCGGGGTGGGCATGGAGGTGGTGGTGGCCGGAAACGGGCAGGAGGCCTTGGATCGCCTGCGTGCCGATGATCGTTTCGATGGGGTGTTGATGGACTGTCAGATGCCGGTGATGGATGGTTATACCGCCACCCGGGAGATTCGCAAGAATCCGGCCTGGGATCGTCTTCCGGTGATCGCCATGACCGCCAACGCCATGGCCGGGGATCGGGAAAAGGTGATCGCGGTGGGCATGTGTGATCATATCGCCAAGCCTTTGGATGTGGAAGAGATGTTCGTCATCTTGTCGAAGTGGATCACGCCCGCGGTGGCGGTGCCGGCCTCGACTCCCGTGGTGGGTTCCCGGGGGAGCGGGGAGGATGAGATTCCTCAGGATGTTCCGGGTTTGGATGTGCAGTCGGGACTCAAGCGCATGGTGGGCAAGAAGGGGTTGTATCTGTCGATGTTGCGCAAGTTCGTGGCCGGGCAGAAAGATGTCCCGGAGCGGATCCGGGAAACCCTGGCCGACGGCGACCGGGAAAGCGCCGAACGACTGGCTCATACCCTCAAAGGCACAGCCGGAAATATCGGCGCCAGTGGGGTGCAGGCCGAAGCGGCTTTGGTGGAGAGCGCCATCCGGGAGAATCGTGATCCGTCGACCATTCTGGCTTTGGTGGACACGGTGGAGGGGCAGTTGGATGCCCTGATCGGGGCTTTGGTGGCGGTGATGCCCGGAGAGACGGTGGTGGAGAGCGCTTTGGTTGTTCAGGCTCCGGTGGATTGGGAGGCCTTTTCCGACACGGTGACGACTTTGGCCCGCTTCCTGGCGGAGGACAACTCGGAGGCCACGGATCTTTGGGAAGAGCAGATCGGGGCGTTCAAGGTGGTTTTGCCCGAGCAGTGGCATGCGATTGGAGAAGATATCCATGGTTTTGATTTTGAGAGTGCTCTGAATCGATTGCGCGTTGCGGTTGCGGTGCGCGGATTGGAATTGTAAAAAGAGTGCGTTTGTGCTGGTCGGTTTAAGACCAACCCCTTTTTTTGGGAATCCATACCATGAATCCTGATTCCGAACTGGTGACCCGCGCCACTGTGCTGGTGGTGGACGATACCCCGGACAACCTGTCTTTGATGAGCGGGTTGCTTAAGGAACTTTACAAGGTCAAGGTGGCCAACAGCGGGGAACGGGCCTTGAAGATTGCCCTGTCCGATACGCCTCCGGATCTGATTCTGTTGGACATCATGATGCCTGGCATGGATGGTTACGAAGTGTGTCGTCGGCTCAAGGGGAATGTGGCCACACGGCACATTCCGGTGATTTTTCTCACCGCCAAGGCCGAGGTGGAAGACGAACGGCGGGGATTGGAGCTTGGGGCGGTGGATTATCTCACCAAGCCGGTGAGTCCTCCGATTGTCATGGTGCGGGTGAAAAATCATCTGGCCCTCAAGGCCTCGACGGATTATTTGCGCGACAAGAACGATTTTCTCGAACAAGAGGTCGGCAAGCGCACCCGCGAGGTGATGGCGATCCAGGATGTCACCATTCTGGCCATGGCCTCCCTGGCCGAGACCCGGGATTCGGACACCGGCAACCACATCCGACGTACCCAGTATTATGTCAAGGCCCTGGCGGAGGGGTTGCGGGATTATCCCCGTTTCGCTGCGGTACTCAACGATGCCAGCATTCACATGCTGTTCAAGTCGGCCCCACTGCACGACATCGGCAAGGTAGGGATTCCAGATCGGATCCTGCTGAAACCGGGTCGGTTCACCCCGGAGGAGTTCGAGGTGATGAAGACCCATACCACCTTGGGACGGGATGCCATCGATCATGCCGAGCGGCAATTGGGCATGAGCGTGGAGTTTCTCGGCATGGCCAAGGAGATCGCCTATTCCCATCAGGAGAAATGGGACGGCTCGGGTTATCCCCTGGGTCTGGTGGGCGACGCCATCCCCTGGACCGCCCGTTTGATGGCGGTGGCCGATGTCTACGACGCCTTGATCAGTCGACGGGTCTACAAGGAAGGCATGTCCCACGAAAAGGCCGTGGGCATCATGCTGGAAGGACGCGGCACCCACTTTGATCCGGATGTTCTGGACATGTTCGTGACGCTTCAGGAGGAGTTCCGGGCCATTGCGCGGCGTTTCGCGGATTCGGATTCCGATATGGCGCGCAAGAAAGAGCAATTGGAGAGGATTACGGGAGAGGGGGGATCGATTTGAGGGGAGATCCCCCGGTTCCGCGCTATTTTATTGCTTGGGTAAAAAGTGGGAACATCTTCTGGGGTCTCGAATGGACCATGAAGCACGGTTGAGACGTTGAAATCCCACCATGCCGGGGGGCCGGTGGTCACAATGCCGGATCAACCGTATGAGTCGAGGCGTCAGCAAGAGGAGTCATCGATTGTTGGATGTCTTATTTTAGAGATTGGTTTTGTATATCCATAGATTCATTGATGATTTTCTCCCAGTCAGCTAACAGGGTTAACTTTCGACTGTATTTCCCATTTCGGAATCACCAGACAGTCTCTGAGATGCTATTTGGTGATTCCGGATCGGGCCATAAAACGAACGACTTGAAGTGATTTTCCGCAAGATTTCCGCTTTGCCGCATGTGATGGCACCTCAAAATCTTGTAACCCTGAATTACCAAAGGGAGCATTCCCCGTTTGTTGTCAACGGCGGTTTCTGGTACGGGTTCCAGCCTCTTATCTCAATCGAGACCGGTTCTGTGCGATGTTGGGCAAGGCAAACATGCTACAGGCCGCATCAGATCTGAAGAAACCGATTTCGAACAAATTGATTGGTCATTGATAAACGGGGAATGCTCCCGATCTCGAAGGTTTGATTCTCTTTTTGTAGGTGCTGGTTCTCTTCAGCCAGTGCCAGAAACAAACTCTATGATCTCCTTCATTAGTAAGATCTTATTTTTCTTGATTTTTATCATTATCTATGCATGCGCGAGCTAATTCGGGCCTCCTCAAAAAGCCCCCACCGCGATCATGGGTTTACCCTGTGGTAGCC
>JADGAZ010000037.1:0-3826 GCA_015231755.1 Magnetococcales bacterium
GACCCCGGCGGATGCGGTCAGACCCGTTCGTTGGAAGATTTCGGCGCGAATTTCCTGGGCCACCCATGAGGCGGATGGGATGCCCTTCTTGTTACGGGTCACGTCCAGGAACGCCTCGTCCAGGGAGAGTGGTTCTACCAAGTCGGTGTGTTCGAGGAACACCTCGCGGATTTGCAGGGAGACGGCCTTGTATGCGGCCATGCGGGGCGCAATGACGATCAAGCCCGGGCACCGGTCCAACGCCTTGTTCATGGCCATGGCAGAGCGAATGCCGAATTGCCGCGCTTCGTAACTGGCGGCCGCCACCACGCCACGGGAGCGATTGCCGCCCACCACCAGGGGATGCCCCCGATATTCCGGATGATCCCGCTGCTCCACAGAAGCATAGAAGGCATCCATGTCGATGTGGACGATTTTCCTGGAGGCGTCCATGGCGTCTGACCTGCCGGATCGGAGTGGTGTCGTCCTGTGGTGCCGTTTTCTGGCCGAGGCCACCATGATACCACTCCAACCAACCGGCGCCAACGTGGCGCGACTGGGGCGGATTCCGGCGCGTCATGTGGCTGACCACTCCTGCGCACGGGCTTGACGGTCGTCTATTTCACGCCGCCGGACCCGGGTTTTGCCCGTTTTTTCATTTCTCCGCGACCATCTTCATTGTCGAACTGGTCCAGAGGCTGTGGACCAGTTATATCGTTGATATTAAATGGAAAATGTCTGGTCCGTAATTTCCGGACCAGAACGTCCTTGGTCCACAGGTTTTGGAGAATGTGGGCTGAGAGAGAAGAAAAAGCGGGCATTTCAACTCCCGTTGATCCAGCGTCAGACCAAGATCCGTTTCGAACCTCATGGCGTAACTATTGGAAACATTGGACTTTTTCAGGCACAAAAAAACCGCCCTGGGGTTGGGCGGTTTTTTTGAGAAAACTTTCTAATAGCTAAATGGTGGAGGTGGCGGGAGTTGAACCCGCGTCCGAAACACTTAGTCAGACAAGAGGAATTACGACCATCTGCCGGTCATGATGACCCTTGACCGTTACAGACCGACTGGTCTTGGGACCTCCGTATCCTCGGAGAACTGGGCGACCTTGGATTTAAACCGGCCTTCGCATTTCCGGGTTGATCCCGCCTTGCGGCTTCTGTTGCCGGGTCCGGATCCAGACCCCGTTCTGCTACGGTTTAAGCCGCAGCGAGAACTGGAGCGTAATGCTCGTCGTTGGCGTCTAAACGCTGTGGTCCATTACGGCGGATCCATTCCGAGTCGCCTCTCGATCCTTTCACTGCCCCGTCGAAGCCGTTTCACCCCCACGAAAATCGACGCGACCCCATTAGAGCATGGATTGGGGAAAATGTAAAAAGAATTTATTGGCATGTTTGCGCAAAATTCAATTGATTTGCAAAATTTTCTGATATAGGCTGATGTTTTCTTTCTTGATCATATTTCGAGGTGAGGATTATGGTTCGCTCAAAACTGTTATTTTTTATCCTGGGAGGCGTGGATTTTGAGGAGGATGAGGAGTATCTTCAGTTCCGATTCAGATTACTCTATATATTGATGTGGAATGGACTTTTTTTCACCGTGGCCTTCCTGTTGGCGGAAGGGACGGGTGTGGTGCAGTTGGGAGCGATCCATTTGGGGGTGACCCAGGCTTATTTTGTGATCGCTTCGGGGTTGTTGTATTGGATGTGGGGACACAAGGAGCGGTTTCTGCCGACGGCATGGGTGTTTGCCATGCTTGGGAATGTGCAGTTTCTGTCGGCGCTGTTGTTTGTCCCGCATGACGAATTGCGGGTGGTTTGGTTTTTTTTGCAGATCAGCGGGGTCTACATCATTCTGGGGCAGTGGCCGGGCTTTTGGAATACCGTTGGATCGGTGGCTGCCATCCATGTGGCCAATCCCTATCTGATCGTGCCTTTTTCAACCCATGCGCTGGCTACCCTCACTTTGAGTCTGGGGGCTTCCGGAGTGGTGTTTCACGCCTATTGCAGCCGTTCGATTTCGTTTTACGAACGCATGGTGGAATCCAACGCGCTGATGCGCAGACTCTCCACCCTGGATCCTTTGACCGGCTTGATGAACGCCCGTGCCTATTATGCCTTGGCCGACCGTTTGATCCGTCTGTCCGTGCGGAATGAAACGCCGTTTGCGGTGTTGTTCATCGACTTGGATCATTTCAAGTCCATCAATGATCGCTTCGGCCACGAGGCCGGGGATACGGTCTTGAAGGAGACTTCCGCCTGTCTGTCCCGCCTGATTCGTCAAAGCGACGCGTTGGGGCGCATCGGAGGGGAGGAGTTTTCCATGTTCTTGTCCAACATCGATCAGGAGGAGGCGGTGCGGCTGGCCGAGAAACTGCGTCGGGATATCGAGGAGTTGATGCCGCAGATCGGCGAGACCCGTCTGAAGATCACCGCCAGCATCGGCGTGGCCATGAACCGTTCCAATCAGATGACCTTCGCGGAAATTCAGGGGCAGGCGGATCAGGCCATGTACCGGGCCAAAGCCGGAGGTCGCAACCGGGTGACCTGCTTTGAAGGGGCCGTGACCGAATAATATCGACCGTTAAAAGGGTGTGACCTTAAAGAAGGGGACTTGATCCGTTTGAGCCGTTTTGACGGTTCTGATGGCGCGGGATGGTCCCCAACCCTTTTGGCAGTGGTTTGTCTCGACAGGCGTTATTTTTCCGTTTCCATATATCCCCGCATCACCCCCACAAACCGTTCCATCTCCTCCAGGGGTCCAATCGTCAGCCGAAAGGTCTTCACCAGCGCCGGGGCGACCATGGGGCGGACGAGAATGCCGTTTTGCTTCATGTGGATGACCACGCCATCCCGATCTTTGGGTTCCACGAGCATGAAATTGGCGGCGCCGGGATAAAAGGGGATGTTCATCTCCCGCAAGGCGTTTTCCGTGAAGGGTTTTCCTCGGGTCATGACCTCTTCCACATAGTGCAAGGCATGGGGCAGATCGAGTTGGGCGTCGGCGACGGCGATAGCGCAGGCGTTGACATCGAAGGGGCCGCGTATCTTGTTGAGTTCCTGGATCAATTCCGCCGGGGCGATCACATAGCCCAGCCGCAGACCCGCCATGGCGAAGGCCTTGGAAAAGGTGCGCACGATGATGAGATTCTTGAACTCTTCCATCCACTTGACGCAGGTCACGCCGGTGAATTCATAATAGGCCTCGTCCAACAATACCGGCAGATGCGGATGACGGGTCAGCACTTCCCGGATCACCTCCAGCGGGATGGTGGAGCCGGTGGGGTTGTTGGGGTTGATGAGCACAATCAGTCTGGTCTGGTGGTCTATCGCGTCCAGAAAAGCTTCCGTGGGGAAGATCATGTTGGCGTCGAAGGGCACCCCTTGCACCCGGGCGCCGATCACCTGGGCTACATGGGAGAAGATCGGGAACTCCGGTTGTGCCACCACCATGCCGTCGCCGGGATTCAAAAAGGCCCGCAGCAGGATTTCGATGCCTTGATCCGAACCGTTGGTGACGATGAGGTTTTCTTCCGCCACCCCCACGTGTTGGGCCAGTCGGGGCAGAAAGGCCCGGTATTCCGGATAACGGGAGGCGGCCCCGCTGGACAGCAGACGTTCCAGCACCGGACGGATTTCCGGGGGCAGGGCGCGGGTGTTTTCGTTCAAGTCCAGGCGCAGATATTGGGTGCGGTCCAGTCCGGTCCAGGGGGGAGCGTAGGCCGTGAGCGCCCGGATGTTCGGTCTGACACAGTTTTTCATCTCTTCTCACCTGTCTTTGGAATCATGGAAAACTATTAAAAGAAAAGAGAGGGTCTGGGGGATTCCTCCCCCAGGGTTTTTCTTT
>JADGAZ010000037.1:3925-9344 GCA_015231755.1 Magnetococcales bacterium
TTGTCTTTTTTGTCTTTTTTGTCTTTTTTGTCTTTTTTGTCTTTTTTGTCTTTTTTGTCTTTTTTACAACAAGGTAGCCTTGACCCCCGGGGGCATGCCTTTGCGTTGGGGGTTGATCGCGAAGGTTTCCCGCAGGGCGGTGCCGAGGTGGTGGAAGATTTGGGTCCAGCCAGATTCCGGTTCCGGGATCGATTGGAAATGGACCACCACCGAGGCGGTCAGACCCCCCACCAAGCCATCCAGGAAGTCGTCGAGGTCTTCGGAGCGGATGCCGTGCAGCACGTCCTGTCCCACCAGAAACCGTTGCCGCAGGGCGTCGCGGGAGTCGTTGAGGGGCACCAGACAGAGAAACTTGCGTCCTTCGACGCTGACGCCGACCCGTACCGGGGCATTCAGGTCTTCCGGGTTCTGAACGCTGCTGCCGGCTCCGTTGACACCGGTTTCCACCATGCGTGCCTTGAGGATCTCCAACAGCACCCGCCCCAGCACCAGTCCGGTATCTTCCAGCACCACATGGCTGGAACTCAACGCCAGGGCGTGGCACTCCACCCGCAGGGAGAAGCCGGCCTGATCCGCCAGTCGGGTGAGCAGATCGGGCAGGCTGCCCACGGCGATGGAGTCGGCCACGTCGAAGACAAAAGCGTGATCCGACGCCCGGGAAAAATCAACGATCACGGTCAACGCGCTTTCAGCGGTGATGCGCACGGCTTTGCAACGGGTGAGATCCGTCTCTTCGATGGTGAAACGGGCCTCCCGTGTGGATGGCGTGGCACGGGATTCGGCGTGGGGAAGGGGCGGGGGCAGGGGATGGAGCATACGATTCAAGGTGATGCCCAGGGTGCGGAAGATCCCTTCCCAGGCGTGATGGGGATCTTCCGCCGAGCATAGGCGCACGCCGATACGGGCTTTCAGTCCTTGGGCGAGTCCGGTCATCAGTTCCCACATGGGGCGACCGGAAGAGGCCTGTTCGCAGCGCAGACCCAAGAACCACTCCGCATCCACGCCGGCGCCCCGGATGAATTCGGCTTCGGGATGGGGGGTGTGCAGGTCGATGACGATTTCCGCGCTGCCGTCGTCGATCATGCCCAAGGCGGCGGCGTGGTCTTTGTGACGGGGCATTTGTCCCAGATGGGCACCCAGCAGGCGGCCCAGGTCGGTCCATTGATCGTTGTTCCATTCCAACCGGATCCCCATGCCCAGACGCCAGGCGATATGCTCCACCATGTGGCTGACGAAATCGTTGGGGGTGAGGATCTGTTTCTTGCGAATATCGCCGGTCTGGATGGAGATCTGCAGCGGGGTGAAGGCCGCATACACCTGACTGGCCATGCCGCAACCGGTCAGGGTATCGAAGGGGGTGCCGCCGGTGGTCACGGCCACGGTGTGGCATCCGGCGCGGAATCCCGCCTCCAGTCCCAACAGGGAGTCTTCCACCACCAGGCACCGGGCCGGTTCGACCCCCAGTTGTCGGGCCGCGTGGAGATAGCCATCCGGAGCCGGTTTTTTTTGGAAGCCCTCCAGGTCGTTGCCGATCACCAGATCCACCGCCTGATGGATGCCCGACCGTTCCAGAATGGCATGCACATCCCGGGTGGCATTGTTGGAGACCACCGCCATGCGCAGACCGTGCAGCCGGGCGGCCTGCAAAATTTCCGGGATGCCGGGCAGCAGTTCGAAAGCGGTTTCGGTGCGGGCGGTTTCGTAGTATTCCAGGATCTCTTCACGGATTGCCGGAGGGCATATCAGTCCGTGCAGTTCTTCCAGATGCTCGAAGATCTTCTGCCAGAAAGCCGGGGGGTGCAGGGCGAAAATGGAACGGATGAACGCTTCGCTCAGGTGGATGCCGGTGCCGAAATGGGTTGCCAGCAGTTGATTGCAGATGCGGATGTCCAGGCCCAACGAGTCGATGAGGACACCATCCATGTCCCAGAGAATGGCCTCACACTCTGTCGGCAGCAGCAGACGTTGCGCGAGGAGTCGTTTGGATGGGGCGAGGGGCATGGTCATGGGGCATTCCGATGGGGTGTGAATGGATACGGTTCGGATGGTTTTGATGTGATCAAGAATCATAAAATATTGTGTTGGAGAGGCAAGGTCAAAAACAAAACCCCAGGGGGAATCCTCCAGACCCTCTCTTTTTTTTCAATTGTGATGAAATGAGAGATCAATCACAGATTGAATTCTTGATGATCATGATTTCATCCATGCCCGCCAGCAGCGCATCCACCACGTCGGGGTCAAAATGGGCCCCCCGTTCCCGGGTGATCAGATCCACGGCATCCTGGACGGACCAGGGTTTTTTGTAGGGACGCCAGGAGGTCAGGGCGTCGAACACATCGGCGGCGGCGCAGATGCGGCTTTCGATGGGGATTTGTTCTCCGGCCAAACCGCTGGGATAGCCTGTGCCATTCCATTTTTCGTGGTGGGTCAGGGCGATCTTGTGGGCGGTGACCAGGGGTTCATCCCGATAGCCGGAAAGAATGTTGCCGCCGATGGTGGCATGGGTTTTGATGATATCGAACTCATGGGGTTCCAGGCGGCTCGGCTTGAGGAGAATATTGTCCGGGATGCCGATTTTGCCCACATCGTGCATGGGGGTGGCATGCATGATCAGATCGCAATGGGACTCGGACAACCCCAGTCGACGGGCGATGTGGGCGGAAAATTGTCCGATGCGAATCACGTGTTGTCCGGTTTCGTTATCCCGGTATTCGGCGGCGCGACCCAGGCAACGGATCACTTCCAGTCGGGTTTCGTGCAGTTGACGGGTGCGTTCTTTGATTTTTTCTTCCATGCGTTTGTACAGCAGGCGTACCGTCAGCATGTTGCGGATGCGGGAGATCACTTCGGAGGGGTTGAACGGCTTGTTGAGAAAATCCTGGGCGCCATGGGCCAACGCTTCCAGACGGATGGTCTCTTCGGTATTGGCGGTGATCACCAGAATGGGCAGATAGGGATCACGGCCAATTCGTTCCAGCACCCGCATGACCTCGATGCCGGTCAAAAAGGGCATTTCCAGATCCAACAACATCAGGTCGAACCGTTGCTGGATCCACAGTTCTTCCACCTGACGGGGATCGTCCAGGGTGACCACATTGGCGAAGCCGTGTTGCTTCAACAGGCTTTTGAGTACGATCAGGTTGAGTTTTTGGTCGTCCACAATGAGGATGTGGGCTTGATGGCGTTCGGCATCCAGGCTGGAATCAATGGTTATGGACATGGTATAACATCACCTGGAGACGGCACCAAAAGGATCACGGAGCACTACGGAAATGATTCTTTGATCCACTATATCGATTGCAAGACCTCGGTTCAAGTTTTTTACGGCTGATTTGGGGGGTGAGGAGCGGTTCTGATGAGCAGGGATGCCGTTGGATTGGATTGGTTGAAGCCTCTGCGGGAAGAGTTGTGGGGGTTCGTGTCCGAATTGCGGCTGGACGGGCAACCGGGACGTTATCTGCCGTGTCGGGATGGGGCGGTGCGGGCCGGACGGGAGGCCGGATTGGGGTTCAGTTGTTTTGCCAAAAAGATTCTGGACGCCACAGGGGGTTGGGAGGGGTTGGACGAATCGGAACGGTTGGCGTGGATGGGATATATCCGTTCGTTTCAGGTGGATTCGGGGGCGGTGATGTCCCTTGGGGAGGGGTTGGACGGGATGTTCGTGGATCCCGGATTGTTGGCCGCGTTGCCGGAGACCCGCAATACCTGGCGGGAGCGGTTGCGGCGTTACCAGCGGGGCTGGTCCGCGTTGCCGCCCCGGGAGGATGCCATGCTGGCGGAAACCAAGCAGGCCATCGCCACCTTGGCATGGTCCGGAGTTTCCCCGAGGCGTCCTTTTGGGGGCTTTCCCTGTCGGCAGAAAGCGTTGCTGGCCCGTTTGCGGTCGCTGGATTGGAGTCGTCCCTGGTCGGCGGGGGCCAAGAGTGCCTGGCTGGCGGTTTTCATCCAGACCCAGGGGGCGTTGCTGGCCGGGGTGGAGGCTCCCGCTTTGCGGGAGAGCATGATCGGGTTTTTGAAGGGGTTGCTGGATCCGGAAACCGGGGGCTATTTCCGTGCTGCCGGAGTTCCCCCCCGGGGGCAGTTGATCAACGGAGCCATGAAGGTGCTCAATGCCCTGGAGTGGCTCGACGAGCCGATTCATCAGCCGGAACGGTTGATCGACACCTGTTTATTGCAGGGACCACCCCCGGCGGGGTGTCATGTGGTGGATTGGGTGTATGTGGTGCATCGCTGTCTGCGGCAGACGGATCATCGTCGCGGGGAGATTCGGGCGCGACTGTTGGAGGTTTTGGCGTTGATCCGTACCCATCGCACTTCGGACCGGGGATTTGCTTACATGCCGGGCCGGGCGCAGACCGGGTATTATGGCGCGCTCATCTCCCGTGGTCTGGACGAAGGGGATCTGCATGGCACCTGTCTTTTGACCTGGGCGATTGCCATGATCGTCGAAACGGCGGAACTGGATCTGCCCGGATGGAAGACCTTCCGGGCATGAGCGCCCCTCGGGTCACGGTACTGACCAGTGTTTTCAACGGCGGAGCCTATCTGGAGCAGGCCATCGCGGCCATTCACCGGCAGAGTTTCACCGATTTTGAATTTCTGCTGATCGATGACGCCTCCACCGACGCCACGCCTGCCATGCTGGCGGAGTGGGCCTGCCGGGATCCCCGGATCCGGGTGGTGCGCAACGACAGCAATCTGGGGCTGACCCGATCCTTGAACAAAGGCATCCGGCTGGCCCGTGGCCCATGGATCGCCCGTCAGGACGCGGACGACTGGTCGTTGCCCGAACGGCTGGAACGGCAGTTGGCGTATCTGGATTCATATCCCGAGGTGGGGGTGCTGGGCACTGCGGCTTGGTGGGTGGACGCGCAGGGCAATCCCGAGCCAAAGCCTCGGGTCCAACCCGTGGAGCATGCGGAGATTCGCTGGCAACTGCTGTGTACCAATCCCTTTTTTCATACCTCCGTGATGTTCGCCCGTGAGTTGGCCTTGGCCTGTCCGTATGACGAATCCTGGCGTTTCGGGCAGGATTTCGACCTGTGGGGCCGGTTGTTGACCCGGACCCGGGGAGGGAATCTTGCCGAGCCGTTGGTTTGTTGTCGTCGTCACGAGGGGCGGGTGAGCGCGGTGCATTTTCAGCGTCAGCAGGGGATGGCTTTGGAGATTGCCCGGGGTCGTTGTCGGGGGTTGTGTCCCGGGTATGACTGGAATGGGGAGCGGATCGCCGCGGTGCGGGGGTTGACTGTGTCGGAGTGGCCGTCGGGCGAGGAGTCGTTGGAAGATATGCGGCTCTGGCTGGGACTGTTTCGGGCGTTCGGGCAGCAGGAGGGGTTGGATCCGCAGGCGATGGAGCGGCTGAAGCGGCGGGGTGGGCCAGCAGAATCTCGTGCAACAGTCGGGTCATGGGAATCATCAC
>JADGAZ010000038.1 GCA_015231755.1 Magnetococcales bacterium
TGCGATCAATCCCGACAGTTCCGTCAACAATGCGGGATCGGCCTGGGGCAGGCGATCCCCGTCCGGGACTTCCGCCAGAGCATCCACCAGCACCGAGACCGCATCAACCCCACGACGGATGCCCTCTCCCATCTCCGGGGACATCCGTGCGCTGCCCTCCCGCAACGCCGCCATCACATCCTCGATCCGATGGGCGATTTCGGTGATCGGGGTCAGCTTGAGCATGCGCGAGGAGCCCTTGATGGTATGCGCCGAGCGAAACACCCCATGCAATACCCCGGGATCTCCGGAATCCAGACGCGCCAATCCTTCGTGGATTTGCCGGATGTGCTCCCGGGCTTCCTCGACGAAGCGGCCTATGAATTTTTTCAAGTCGATGGCCATGGCCTACCGCATACGGGAATGGGCTGGGGTCATGCCGAGTCTGGCGAGCTGATGTTCACACAGGAAACGGATTTCGGCGACCGGCAGTTCCAGAGGAATATGACGCATACCGGTATCAGAAACCGTACCGGAGAGCAGTTGCATCACTACCCGATAGCCCCGTCTGGCCCGTTCGGTTTCGTGGCAGGCGCGGTAGAGATCCGCCAGATAGTAGTGGGCGGGCCAGCATTCGTGACGCCAGTACACCACCTGTTTGAACCACCCGATGGCCTCGCTGGGCTGTTGTCGCCATTTCGCGCTCAATCCGAGCAGCATCAGGGCGTCGATGCAACGGGAATCCTCCGTCAGCACCAGCCGGGCCATGGCTTCGGCGGTATGAAAATCCTTGCGCAACAGCAGCAGATGGGCCTTGAGCAGCCGGGCCGCCAGATGGGCGGGTTGCACCGCCAACAGCGTGTCGAGCAGGATCAGGGCCTCGTCGTGACGTTTGGCTTCCAGCAGACGGCGCGATTCGCTCAGATCGCGGGCGAAGCTGTCCGCCGTTGGGGAAGGGGACAGCGGGGAGGCGGCCAGGAGTGGCGGAGAGAGCGGGTGAGCGGTTTCCGCAGCCGTGGGAGGGGAGGGATGGAGACCTTCCGTCGGCTTCCAGTCTGTCAGGGACAAAGGCGCTGTCGGCGCCAGCATCGGATAGGGATTCGGTTTTTCCGCCGGGGCGCCCTTGACGAAATAGTATTGTCCATCCTCTTCCATCAGGCGCAACACCCCCAGGTCGTTGGCCATGGTCTCGGAGATGCCCACGATCAAAAGACCGTCCTCCCGCAGCAGCGAAGCCAGCCTTTCCAGGATGAGCCGGCGCGTAGGAACATTGAAATAAATGGAAACATTGCGGAAAAATAAAATATCAATATTGCGCAGCACCGGAGGCGGGGCGTCTGCCAACAGGTTGTATTGATGAAAGGCCACCACGCTTTTCACTCCGTCGTCCAGGCAGTGTCCACCCCCCGGTTCGTGGTGGAAATAACGGCGGCGCAACGACTCATCCAGACTCCGGAAAGAGAATTGGGTGTAGCAGGCCCGACGCGCCTTGGCGAGTACCACGCTGTCGATGTCGCAACCGATGAACTGAAACAGTCGGCCCACACTCTCCCCATAACGTTCCATCAGGGCCATGACCAACGAGTATGGCTCCTCGCCGGAGGCGCACCCGGCACTCAACACCCGTACCGGGGATTGGCCTTCCCGGGCGATCAGCTTGCGGGGGGCCAGAGAGTTGACCAGCAGCCGAATCTGTTCGGGTTCCCGGAAGAAGTAGGTTTCGTTAATGGTGAGACGGTTGACCAGTTCCTGGAATTCCCGTTCGTTGGTCAGCAGTCGGGGCAGATAATCACCGGGTCGGATGGCCAGATGACGTATGCGTTCGTGGAGGGCACGTTGCAGGGTCTCTTCGTTGCGGGCCTCGAAGTTCAGGCCGCAGCGATCGCGGATCAGGGTTTTGAAGGGTTCGAGATCGAAGGGGATCATCGCCATCCCCCCGCGCCCATCGTGGGAAGTTCGAGCCGGGAGAGACGGATCATTTCGGCGGCGATTTTTTCCACCGGCAGCACCCGTTGGATCGCTCCGGTGCCGATGGCGACCTGGTTCATGCCGAACATCAAGGAGCTGGCCTCATCCTGAGCCAGGGTCACCCCCCCTTTTTCGTGGATACGCACCATGCCTTGAGCGCCATCACTGCCCATGCCGGTCAGGATGATGCCGATGGCGCGTTTTCCAAACACCTCGGCCACCGAGCGCAACAGGTGGTCGCAACTGGGCCGATAGATATCCGTGGCGCGACGTTCCACCAGGGCCACCCGTCGGGACATGGATACCGTGAAATGGGACTCCGAAGGGGAGACGTGGATCACGCCGGGTTGCAAAGGTTCCCCGTCGCTGGCCAGTCGTACCGGCAGGGCGCACAGGGAGGCGAGCCATTCGACGATGCCTCGGGCGAAGCCATCGGAAATGTGCTGGGCAATCACCACCGGACAGGTAAAGTCCGCCGGCAACTCTGGCAGAATCCGGGCCAGAGCCTGGGGTCCACCCATGGACGAGGCGAGGGCGAACACATAAGGATAGCCCTGAAGAGACCAAATATCATGGGACAGCATCGACACTGGCGGAGATGCGGCAAGGCGGGCCACCTTGCGGGGTCGCATGCGGGTCACCACCGTGACCCCGGACAACAGTTGCACCCGGGCGATGAGTTGGGCGGTGGACTCCGGGGAGATGTCAGGTTTTTCCATCACCTCCAGGGCGCCGAGTTCCATGGCCTCCAGGGCCACCCGGGCATCGGCGACGCTGCTCAACACCAGAATCGGCACCGCCTTGGCGCACATGATCTCTTCGATCGCTTCCAGACCGCCCATCACCGGCATTTCCAGATCCATGGTGACCAGATCCGGCTTGAGTGCCCTGACCACCTCCACGGCCTGTTTGCCGTTGGAGGCTTCTCCCACCACCGTAATGCCTTCGGCGGTTTCAAACAGCATCCGCAACATCTGGCGGGTCAACAGGCTGTCATCGACAATGACGACACGGATGGTGGGCATGATTTTTCCCGGGCCTTTGATCAAGTCAGGTTCAAGGCGTGTCGGTGATCTTGAACTGACCCACCAGACCTTCCAGCCGTTCGGAGAGTCCCAGCATCTCCTTGCTGATTTGCGAAATGCGGGTGATGGATTGGGCGGTGTGGGTGCTGGCGGTGACGATTTCCCGCAGAGCCACCACCACCTGATTGCTGGCGATTTTCTGCTGTTGGGTGGACAGGGAGATCTGCTGGGCGGAATTGGTGGTATGGCTGGCCGCCTTGACGATCTCTCCGAGCCGTTCCGCGGAGTGGGTGGTGGCGGTGGTGCCCGCCATGATGCCTACGGTGCCTTTTTCGGAATTGACCACCAAACGGCTGATGGAGTCTTGAATCTCGTTGATCTTGAATTCAATCTCCTTGGTGGAGTCGGTGACGCTGTCCGCCAGTCGACGGATTTCGCTGGCCACCACCGAGAACCGTTTGCCCGCCTCGCCTGCGCTGGAGGCCTCCAAGGCGGCGTTGAAGGCGATCAGCCGGGTCTGGTCGGCCACGGTGTTGATGATTTCCATCACCTTGCTGATCTGTTTGGACTTGACTCCGAGATCGACGATCTCTTGCAATCCGAGCTGCCGGTCGTCGCGGATGTCGTGCATGCGCCCCAGCACGATCTGCATGGCCTCGGATCCCTTGCGGCTGCCGTCCAGGGTCTGGTTGGCGATTTCGACCACGGAGCGGGCCTGTTCGGCGATCTGGGTGGAGGAGGCGGAAAGCTCTTCCATGGTGGAGGTGATCTCCGCCACCGAAGAGGACATCTGGGTGGAAGTGGTGGCCTGACTGGCCACGGCATCGGCAATCTCTTTGGCCGCCTTGTGGACCTGAATGGCTCTGGCTCCCACCTCGGAGGCCAGTTCGTGGAGCTTCAGACGCATTTCGCCGGTGGCCCGGGAGAGTTGGGTGATTTCGTCGCTGCCGTCCAGCGCGATTTCCACCGTCAGGTCTCCAGCCGCGACCCGGTTGACTCCGGCCACCACGGTATCGATGCGTTGCACCAGATGACGGGCGATCACCATGGTGAGAATCAGCCCCACCAGAATGGAAAGCACCCCTACACCCAGAGCCGTGAGACGGGCCGAATGCAAAGCGGCGTGATAGGTGACGTTGTCCATGGCGATTTCCAGCACGCCGATGGACTTGCCGGAATAATCCTGCACCTGGGATGCCAGCACTGCGTGAGGATCGCCATGGATTTCCCGGTGTTGCAATTGATCGTCACCGTTCATGGCTTTTTTCATGGTTTCGATATCCAGCACCGGTTTGGCACCCAGGGTGGATCCCATGGTCTTGAAACCGTCCTTGTCCAAGATGTGCAAGGCCACATCGACCCCGTTCATCTGCTTGAAGGCGTCGAAGAAGGGTTGTCCGAAAGACAGACCGAACTCCACCGTGCCGATGTGTTTGCCCTGATGGGTGATCGGCACCATGCCCCGGGCGCCCAGACCAGCCACGCCTCCTTCCAGGCCCCGGGTCGGCTTTTGGTTCTGGTTGGCCGCAACCACCGTGTGGCGAAACGAGGAGAGATCATCCCCGAATTTCTCCGGTTTGTGGACCCGGAACCAGGAGGTGGCCGGAGGGGTGTGAAACTGAAACTGTTCCACCCCGTATTGCTTCGACAACACGTTGAAACCGGGAACAAACAGCTCTTCGATGGTTTTGCGGTCCCCGGCGCTGAACCGTTCCTGCACCAAAGGAATGTTGGCCACCAGAACGCTCATGGTCTCGGCGGAACGGGCTTCGGCGGCGATGGCGTTGTGAACCGCCTTGAGATGGGCGTCCAAGGCGGTTCGTTCCGATTCGCGAATCAGGTCGCTCATGCTCGACAGGTTGACAAAGGTCAGCGAGACACCGACCAGCACGATGGCCAATCCCATCACCAGCATGATCTTGGCCCACAGTCGCAGATGTTGCAGCATGATGCGTCCTCGCACGTCGATTTTACAAAAGTCGTAAAGAGCCAAAACCCGCCATCAAGGCCACGTTTCAGACCGATTCGATGCGGCTCAGATCCCGCACCGCGCCTTTGGCCGCCGAGGTGGTCAAGGCCGCATAGGCCCGCAACGCCGCCGAGACCGGGCGATCCCGGCCTTCGGGGACAAAACGGGTGATGGCTGCCCGTCGGGTGGCCAGGGTCTCTTCGGAGACCATCAGTTGAATGGAGCGGTTGGGGATGTCGATTTCGATCCGGTCTCCCTCTTCCACCAAGGCGATGATGCCCCCTTCGGCGGCTTCCGGGGAGACATGACCGATGGACAGCCCGGAGGTACCCCCGGAAAAGCGGCCATCGGTGATCAGCGCGCACGTCTTGCCCAGTCCCTTGGATTTCAGGAAGGTGGTGGGATAGAGCATTTCTTGCATGCCGGGTCCGCCTCTTGGCCCTTCATAGCGGATGATCACCACGTCTCCCGGCTGGATCCGATCCCCTAAAATGGCGTCGCAGGCGCTTTCCTGACTGTTGAACAGACGGGCCGGACCCGCGAATTTCCAGATCGACTCGTCCACCCCGGCGGTCTTGACGATGCATCCCTCACGGGCCAGATTGCCGAACAAGACCGCCAATCCCCCATCCTTGGAGTAGGCGTGCTCCAGATTCCGGATGCACCCTTCGGTCCGATCCAGATCGAGGGTGGGCCATTGGGCCGACTGGGAGAAAGGTTCGGTGGTGATCCGGCCTCCGGGGGCGGCCAGATGACGGATTTTGGCCCGATCGCTGGCTGCGGGGGAGGCGATATCTTCTTGTTCCAAGGCGGCGGCCAGGGTCGGGGCGTGGACCATGGCGCAGGAGTCGTGCAGCAGACCGGCGCGGCGCAACTCCCCTAAAATGGCGGGAATGCCCCCGGCCCGATGGACATCTTCGATATGATAACGATCCGTGGAGGGGGCCACCTTGCACAGACAGGGCACCCGACGGGAAAGCCGGTCGATGTCGTCCATGGTGAAGTTGACGTCCCCTTCCCGGGCCGCGGCCAACAGGTGCAGCACGGTATTGGTGGAACCGCCCATGGCGATATCCAGGGACATGGCGTTTTCAAAGGCCTGGAAGGTGGCGATGGAGCGGGGCAGGACCGAATGGTCATCCTGTTCGTAATAACGTTGACACAACGACACGATCAACCGTCCCGCCTCCAGGAACAGTTGCTTGCGGGCGGAGTGGGTGGCCAGAATGGTGCCATTGCCCGGCAGGGCCAGACCCAGGGACTCCATCAGGCAGTTCATGGAGTTGGCGGTGAACAGACCGGCGCAGGATCCGCAGGTGGGACAGGCGGAACGCTCGATGGTGGTCAGATCCCCCTCGGAAACCTCCTGATTGCCCGCCGCGATCATGGAATCGATGAGGTCGAGTTTTTTGACCGATCCGTTTTCCAAGGTGGCCTTGCCCGCCTCCATGGGACCGCCGGAGACGAACACCGCCGGAATGTTCAAGCGCATGGCGGCCATGAACATGCCGGGGGTGATCTTGTCGCAGTTGGAGATGCATACCATGGCGTCGGCGGCGTGGGCGTTGACCATGTATTCGACGCTGTCGGCGATGATTTCCCGCGACGGCAGGGAGTACAGCATGCCCCCATGGCCCATGGCGATGCCGTCGTCGATGGCGATGGTGTTGAATTCACGGGGAATACCCCCGGCTGCGCGGATTTCTCCGGCCACCAGATCCCCCAGATTCTTGAGATGGACATGGCCGGGAACGAACTGGGTATAGGAGTTGACCACCGCGATGATCGGGCGACCAAACTCCGCTTCGGCGACGCCGGTGGCCCGCCACAAGGCGCGGGCGCCGGCCATGTTGCGGCCATGGGTGGAAACGCGGGAACGATAGGCGGGCATGAATCTCTCCAGGCGTGAAAGATAAAGAAGGCGCGCCTTGGATGACGCGCCAAGATGGATTGTCAAAGGGTCCGATGTGGTGAATAATGGCGTGAAGTCGGTTGCAATGGACAGGAAAAAAACGGCCAAAACGATAAAGAGAACCGCACACCATGGCACAGTTTATCAATATTCACCCCAAGAATCCACAGCCCAGACTCATCACCCAGGTCGCCGAGGTCTTGCGGGAAGGCGGCGTGATCGTCTATCCCACCGATACGACCTATGGCCTGGGATGCGGCCTGTCCAGCCGCAAGGGGGTGGAGCGGATCATGCGCATCAAGCAACTGGCTTCTTCCCATCAATTGTCGATCCTGGTTTCGGACCTTTCCGACATCGCCCATTACGCCCGGGTGGACAACGCCACCTATCGGTTGCTGAAACGGTTTCTCCCCGGTCCTTACACCTTTATTCTGGATGCGACCCGGGAGGTACCCAAAACCATCCTGCCCAAACGCAAAACCATCGGACTGAGAATCCCGGATCATCCCATCTGTCTGGAACTGCTCAAAAGCCTTGGCGAACCGTTGCTGTCCACGTCGATGCGTTTTTCCGGCGAGACCGAAATCTTAAGCGATCCTTACGTCATCTATACCCGCACCGACCACTTGGTGGATCTGGTGATCGATGCCGGAATGCTGCCCGCCTCTCCTTCGACGGTGGTTGATCTCACCGGACCCACTCCCGTGGTGCTGCGGGCCGGGGCCGGTGATCCGACTGTCTTTGCCTAGACGTTCGACCATCCCTCAACGGAAACCCTTGGCATGTTCAAATTTTTTTTCCTTCTGATCCTCATCGGTGTCGTTGTCTCCTACCTGCTGAGAAAGCGCAACATCCGGATCGGATTGAGCCCCTCGGGACGGGATACCCTCTGGCGGGCGGTGCAACGTTTTTCTCAATGGCTGCTGCGACGCCTAGGATTGTGAGTAGGCTTTTACAAACTTTTTTGCCGACCCCGGTGAATCATCCCCGGGGAGGAAACACCCCGTCCCAGCCTTCGCCGGGAGGATTGGCCACCAACCGGTAAATGCGGGCCAGATGGATTTCGTGAATCTGGCGTTCCGGATCCCGTTCCAGCAGCAATTGGAACCGTTTTCTGGCCTCTTCCCAACGGCGATTGCGATACAGGGCCAAAGCCTGATGATAGGTGTCGAGTTCCGAACGGGTATCGGCGCTGACCTCATCGACAAATCCCACCGGCTCGAAAATGGCCACCGGTTCCGCCTCGCCCCGCACATGCACCCGATCCAACTCCCGGAACACCACCTCGGGAAGCGCATCCCGGGTATGAACCCCCACCACCAGAGAGACCCCGTAGCGTTTTCCCAGGGATTCCAGTCTGCGGGCATGATTGACCGTCTCCCCAACCGCCGAGTAGGCGGTGAGAAAACGGGATCCCATCTCTCCCACATGGGTGGATCCGCTGTTCAGCCCCAAGGAAATCTTGAGGGGCGGCCACCCTTTGGCCTGGAATTCATCCTTGAGATGATCGGCGGAGGCCACGATTTTCAAAGCACAGCGCAACGCGTCGCGGGGGTGGCGGGGGTTGTCCAGTGGAGCGCCCCAGAAGGCCATGACCACATCCCCCATGTATCGATCCAGGGTGCCCCGTTCGGCATGGATCGCCTGGGTGATGCGGGTGAGATAGTGATCCAGCAGCGAGGCCAGATCCTCCGGATCCATACGGGCGGTCATGGTGGAAAAGCCACGTATGTTGATGAACAAAACCGACAACTCCCGTTTTTTTCTCTGGGTGGCCAGGGGGCCGACCTGACCCAGTTCCGCGATCAGGGCGGGGGGGAGATGCTGGGCGAAAAGCCGCGTCCAGCGGGAGTTGCGCAGGGCCAGGGAAAAGACGCCAAAACTGGCATGCACAAAATAAAGCAGTAAAGTCAACGCCAGGGGCGCGGCCAGAGGGAGGACCATATCCGTGCGAC
>JADGAZ010000039.1 GCA_015231755.1 Magnetococcales bacterium
AAGCCAACAATACCGACATCTTCGAGACTTTCCGCGCCATGGGGGATGGCCTGCGATGCGGTGACGATAGCGGGCAGAAAAACAGTCCCCAGGTTCACGCCCGCCTCGGAGATGGCGTTGCTTGCCAGTTGCATCTGGGAGGCGGTGGTCTTGACCCGTTCGTTGAACTCCTTCTGCATGGACCCCGCGTAGTTCGTCTCCTTGGACACCAGATCCAGGGCGTTCTTGTAGCTGTCCAGACCAGCCAAAAGAATGGAGATGTCGTCGGCGTACTGCCTGCCGAAGATCGTGGCCAGGGTCTCGGACTGGGTCTGCTTGTCCAGGCTTTTCAGGGTCTCCAGGAACGTCAGCAGGGTTTGTTGCGGATTCCTGCCGATGTCGGCGGCCAGTTTTTCCGCAGAGATGCCCATCCGGGCCAACGCCTGTTTGAAATCCGCCTCGCGGGTGGGCGCGGTCTGCAGGATCAGCATCATTGCGTTGATCGCGGTGGCGGCAATCTCCGGAGGACGTCCCAAGGCCAGGAAAGCGGTTCCGAGGGCGGCGGATTCGGTGTTGGCCAGACCAAATACCTTGGCCATGCCTCCGGTGCGATTCATCACGTTGAGAATGTCTTTTTCAACCGCATTCGTGTTGTTGCCCAGATGGTTGATGGCATCTCCCAGGCGTTGCGTTTCCGGCACGGTCAATTTGAAGATGTTCATCAACCGCCCGACCGCCTCTCCGGCCTCGTTGGGAGAGATGTTGAAGGCGGTGGACATCTTGGCGACGACTTCGGTGAAACCACGGATCTCTTTGGAGGCGATTCCCATCTGCCCACCCGCTTCAGCGATTTTCGCCAGTCCCTCCAGGGGCACGGGAATTTCACGAGCCATCCCCTTGATATCGGCGGTCAGTTCTTTGAAGGCACCCGGTGTGGGAAAATCCACCACTTTTCTCACATTCGACATGGCGGATTCAAAGGCAATGGCCTCCCTGGATGACAGGCCGATACCCGCGCCCACGATGGCCAATTGCACCAGTTGCTCCCGGACCAGCATCAGGCGTCCCGCCCAACTGTCCGTGCCATTGCGCAAGGCGAGGATCCCCTCGGTCATCCTGACATGCGCCCTGGCCAGCTCGACACCGGTGAGATTGCCAGTAGCCCTCAGACGCTCGTAGGCCGCCTGAAGACGCAGCACCTCCCGATCCGTGTTGACCCTGGGGCCAAGGTTGAGGACGTTTCTGGCATCCTGGGTTCTGTTCATCAATCTGGCTTGCGCCTGAAATTTCGCCTCGTTGGCGGCCAGTTCGGCGCGAAGTCTGGCTTGTGCGGCGGCCAATCCGGTCGTTGATACCCCGGCAGCGGCCATGGAGGTGCGCAGGACGTTCAACGCGATGCTCTGCTGGATAAAGGTGGCCTGGGCGTCCGCCGCCGCTTTTTTGGCTTTTTCGAACTCCTGCTTCAGCCCTTTGACGGGTGGGCCGACCTGGTTGAAGGCAGCACCCAGCCGGGTGGCTTCCGCCTGGGCTTTCACCCACTCGGCGCGGGACTCCGCAACCCCTGTTTTGAGTTCCCGGAAGGCGGTAATGCTCGCCAAGGCGGACTGGATGCGCAGGCTCTCCTCTTTGGCGGCCTGGGTCATGCCGCGCATGCCGTCGGCCACGGTTTTCCTGACACTCCCCATGCCACGCCCGATGTCGGCGGTGTTCATGAAGAGCGTGAATTCCAGCGAAGCGGTGGGCATGGTTTATTTGCTCTTCATCGATGCGGTCAACTCTTCGGTCGCGGCCAGAAAAACAGGCCATGGGTAATCCCACACACCCGCATGACCAGCCCGCGCCAGGGCGCAGGCCGACCAGACCAGATTCTTGATCATGCCGGGGATGTCGTCTCCGGAGGCTCCGGATTGGCTAGCATCCATTGATCGGAGTTGATCAAGGCTGCATACGCTGAATGGGACTCCATCTCCCACATCAGCATCCTGCGCCTGCGCACGGTAAAAAAATCCGGGTTCATCTCCTGACAGGCGTCGATCAAGATCCTGATCTCCGAGGGCACCAGCGCGTCCAGCTCTGCCAACGAAAGGTTGGACATCAGCACGATGTCGGTCAAAGATGCGTCGTTGAACAGGCCATGGGTCACGAAATCAATGGTGCTGGTTTTGAGTTTTTCCAGTTCAACGAGCCAGTTGCGCATTTCGGCAACCGTTGGTTCCCGGATGATCACTTCGCGGGCAGGATCGCCCAGAGTGATGCTCTTGGTGCGTCGCATGGTCGTCATCACACCACCATCTTGATGTTGCAGTAAGCACTGATATCTTCACCGGTTTTGGTGTCGTCATTCAGCACGGTGCCGGTCAGCGTCAGGGTGGCGAAATCCTCGCCGATGAAGGCCAGATCCTTGGGTGCGGAGAACTTGACCCGGTACATATCGACGCTCAATGGCTTGCCGTTGCGCGCGAAGTTCTTGCCCGCGAACACCACCTGGTACTCTTCCCCGGCCTTGACCAACGCCTCGATGTTGGTCCCCTCGGTGGTGGTGTAGGCCACTTCGACCGGGGTGCCCGCCTCGGAGATCTTGCTGGAGGTGTCCGGGATGAAGATGCCCGCGCTGGTGATCTCGTATTCGCTGGCGGCCAACGCCCGCAATCCCTTGTCCGTCCAGGTGGCGGTCCCGTCGGTGGTGTCGGTGCCATCGGTCTTCCAGGCGGGGGCGGCGGCCCCGGAGGTGCCAGCCGTTTTGCACTCATAATAATGGGTGCCCGCGATGGGTTTGACCAATTGCCCGACGGCGTAGGCCGTGGACGCCACCCAGGCGTCCAGTGCCAGGGTCAGCGTCACCGCCGTCGGGCCGACGCCCGCAAGCTGAATCAGCCCGCCAGGGTAGGCGGTACGCGCCTCGCTGGTGAACGCTTGCGACGCCAAGACCGAATCGACGCCACGCAGGGCCATGGCCAGATTCTTCACGGAGAGGCTCGCAAAGGTGATGCTGGTCTCCACTTTGGAGATGAAACTGACGCTGTCGGCGATCCCGCCACCGTTCACGTAATCTTTCAGTTCTTTGGTTTCTTCCGTGAAATCCAATTTGTACTCCTTGCATTGCCCGACAAAACGCAATTTCCCACCGGTGCGCAGCCCGATGAAGACTCTCCCGGCACCGATGAGACTGACATGACTGCTGGCCATGGTATGATCCTTTTTATGAAATGAAACTCGTTGAGAACGCCACCGGGAAGTAATAGACCCCGTTGGGCGAATAGTCTGGAACAAAGGTCGATTTCACCCGCTTGAAAGGGAAAAACGTCTCCCCGGCAGGCTGCCAACCGTTCAGGGCCTTGATGACCTGGGCAATCAAAGGCCCGGCCTCATTCTCGGCGTCAGAGACCACCACCAGGCAGAGCCATATCTGCTCCACCTTTTGCGTGGCCCCGTCCTCCAGCAATTGAATTTGGCCGGGCCGGTCATCTTCCAGCAGGATCATGACCGCCGGAGGTAAATCAAAAGTCTCCTGGATTTTGGGCATGCCCCAGGTCGACTTGATGGTGACGTTGTTGATCTGATCGTTGAGACGGGCCACGATTAACGGTTCCATGGCAAGATAATCATTCATATCAAGTCTTCCTGGGTGATAGGGCGTGATGCTACCATTACGTGAGTACCGACACCGAATTGGAACCCAAGTTCGTCACATACATCTTGTCAGTGGATGGACAATAGACAACCCCAGTAGGCGCACTGCCGACAGTGCAACTCAACCAGGCATTTGTGGTCGGATGGATGACCGCCACATACGTAGAACCCTGATTGATGGCATAAATCCGATCAGTCGTTGGATTGTATGCGACACGCATCGTGGTTGAGCCAATGCCGGGAATCGTGAGGATGACTGTATTGTTTAACGGGTTGATGATCGACACATTACCGATCTGATTCGCCACATAAATCCGATCAGTCGACGGACAATAGGCCAATCCGAGGGGGTTGGTACTCACGGTTACCGTAGCAATCGTCGCGTTGGATTGAACATTGATGACCGATACCGAAGAGGAACCTTGGTTTGACACATAAATCCGGTCATTGAATGGCGAGTAAACGGCGGCCATCGGAGTGGTCTGAACATAAGCAGTGGCGACAATGAGTCCCGTCATCGGGTTGATAACCGCTACCGTCGCGGTATTCATGCAGGTAACGTACAATCGATCAGTGGTTGGGCAATACGCCAACCCCTGTGGTCCACCTGTGACCGTAATGTTGGACTCCACAACATTGGTCTCCGGGTTGATAACGGCGACCAGGGAGACCTGATTCGTCACATAAATCCGGTTGCTGGACGGGCAATACGCCACTTCCTGCGGACTGTTGGCGACACCGATCGTTGCCACCACCAATTTGGTATGCGGATTGATCACCGATACCGAACTGTTCCCCTGGTTCGCCACATAAATCCGATCGTTTGAAGGACAATACGCAGCGCCAACCGGCTGTGTCCCCACGGTGATGGATCCGGTATTCATGGCCACCCCCATGCAGTCAAGAAGGCCAAAATACCCTTTGATATGGGTTAACGGGGTTCCCGGTATCGATCCGGCATCCCCAGGGATACCCTGTGGTCCAATGGCACCAATCGCGCCGATTGTGCCCTTGATGTTGGTGGCGATCGTCCAGGCACCGGCGGATTTCAGATACCAGTCGTTCGTTGCCGTGTTGAGGTAGTGGTCGCCGTTGACTCCGATTCCAGCGGCAGGAACGGTGGTACCGTTCAAAACGGTCAGCCCATTGGTTCCAGCATTCCCGGTTGCGCCGGTTGTTCCCTGGATGCCCTGTGCGCCGGTCGGGCCAGTTGGCCCGGTCAATCCCTTGATGTTCATGACAACAGTCCAGACACCGGCGGATTTCAGATACCAATCATCGGTTGCCACGTTGAGATAATAATCACCGTCCACACCCTGGCCCGCATCTGGCGCGACGGTTCCGTTCAAGATGGTCATGCCGTTGATGCCTGGTGCGCCGGGGATGCCATCGACCCCTTGGATTCTGAGGTGGACCCAAAATCAAGGACAGGAACCGGATCAAAATAAGCTACACCTCGTTCATGGATGAAGGCCATTCCGGTTTGGCCTTTGACTTTCAAAATTGCGCAAATCCTTTCAATCACCCTTCGGGTACCTGATGAGGAGAAGACGGAAGAGCGTCGTGTAAGGAAATGT
>JADGAZ010000040.1 GCA_015231755.1 Magnetococcales bacterium
TGCAGCGGCGGAACGGGGTGTGGATTTGATGGCGCCTACACCTGGCAAGGGGGATTCAGACGGGATCGGACTGGGCCATTTTGAGTTGGATTTGAAAAAGTTTCGAGTTATGTCCTGTCCAGAAGGAGCGGTGCCGATTCGCAGCCGACTCGGCAAGGATCAAAGGACGCGCAACCTGCAGTTCGATCCAGAGCGTTGTGCTGCCTGTCCTTTGGTGGCGGATTGTCCGGCGGGACTCTGGAGTGGGCAACGGGCGTTGTCGAGCATCCCAATCAGGGTGACGCGCACACCTGCGTAATTGGCATCCTTGCGGATCTCTGCTGCACGCACCGAGTCGGGTTGGAACTTCATGCCGTCCGGTGCCTCGATCTTGCAGATCTCCCGGAAGGTGTCCGTGATGTGCGGCAGATCGGACGACCCGAAACCGAGGAAATCCGCATCCCTGGTCGGGCGGTGGGGGATGTCGAACCACAGGTCGAACAGCAGTGCCCCCTTCAATATGAACTGGGGGGCATGTTCCGAAATGCTGATCCGATAGAGCAGACGTTCGATGGCATAGCGGGTGAGGACGAAATTGAAATCCTGTCTCGACTCCCGCGCATGGTTTGACAGTCTGGCGCGTACTGATGCCGCCATGTTGTGGAATTTCAAGTCAGGCTCTCCATATAGGGACGCATGACATTGGCGACCCGGCAAACGGCAGCAGCATGCCAAAGCTCGTCCATGGTGAACCGTTTCTTTTTCCAGGATGCTTGTAGCGCCTCAAGAGCAACGTCCAACCCGATCTTGTTGCGATATTTGAAACAGTCGGCCACGGTTTTGGCGACACTGGTCATGCGCACGGGTACGCAGTCAACCAGGTGCTCCTGAACGCCCTCGGTCAGCGCATCGCCTGAAAATCGAACGATCCGGAGCGGTGGATACGCCATTCGGGGGGCGCGTGCCTTGTTGGGAATGGCCAGCCAGACTTCAAAAGGCGTGTGCGTGGTGAGATCATGGAATTGCAGGGCGGACAGCAGACAGACAATCCCCTGGGGGTGCCTGCGCGCAACTTCAGCCAGGGTACCATGCTCGGATACCGTCCGATCAGGAATTGCATAAAGACCCCGCCCGACCAGGGCAAGTTCTCCACGTCGAACCATTCGCGAGAGAGCCACCCGAGGCAACCCCAGGACGTTCAGATCGCGCGGTCGAATGATCCCGTGGGTTCGGGCGAGATTGATGATTGTTTGGCAGTGGTTTTCCATGCCCCAGAATATTCCATATTGTCGGCATATGTCAATATATACCGACAATATGGAACAAACTGCTCCCACTTTTCAGGCATGTACCCTTCAGAAAGGCTACGGTTCGAAACGATAGATGTTTTGCTCACGTCTCTTTCTGGATGGCAATGGCCAGTGCGAAAAGTCGCCTCAGTGTCCAAAGAAATGCAACGTTCCATCACCAAAAAGTCCGACAATGGGGTCAGATGATCGTTTGACAGGAGCGGGATGCATTATGGCATTGCCATCAATGACTTGATCTCACGATCGTTTGCAATTTCCGGAATAGCGAAGATCGGTTCCGTCACCGAGTTGCTGAAGGAGTTGTCCAAGGTGGGCACAGCCGGGAAAAATGGCAGGTTTTTGGACAAGGGGGCGATCTACCGCATTCTTGGCCATCACGTTTATGTCGGCGAAATCGCCTACCACGGCGAGATCTACGCCGGGGAACACCAGGGGATCATCGACCGGGAACTCTGGGACAAGGTCCACGCCATCCTGGCCACCAACAACCGCCAGCATTCAGGGCCGACCCGGGTGCAGACCCCCGCGCCGTTGAAGGGGATCATCCGGTGCCGCCACTGCGACCGGGCCATGAAACCCACCTTCACCCGCAAGAACGGGCGGCTTTACCGGTACTACACCTGCCAAACGGCGGACAAGAACGGCTACAACGCCTGCATCCTGCGCACCGTCGCCGCCGGAGAGATCGAGGCGGTGGTGATCAGTCAGGTGCGCACCATGTTGCGGTCGCCGGAGATGGTGGTCAAGACCTGGCATGTCGGCAACGAGGACGATAGCGGAATCAAGGAACGGGACGTGGCCGATGCCCTGCGGCGGCTTGATCCGATCTGGGAGGAGCTTTTCCCAGTTGAACAGCAACGGTTGGTGCAACTTCTCATTGGCAGGGTGGAGGTTGGAAAGGGGGGCGTTCAGGTGCATCTGAGGACGGAGGGACTCGACACCCTGGCCCGTGAACTGAAAGAGATCGGCAATCAAAAGGAGATGGTGGCATGAAAGCGGAAATGAGCAGGGACGGCAAGATGATTGTGGTGACGATCCCCATGGTGCTGAAGCGGAGGGGTGGGCGCAAGCTGATCATCGCCCCGGCAGGGATGGAGACGGCCCCGCCACGGGATGAGACTTTGGCAAAACTCGTGGCCAGAGCGCACAAGTGGCTGAAAATGCTTGAAGGCGGCCAGTGCGGATCCATCCGGGCACTGGCCGAGCATGAGAATCTCGACGAGTCCTATGTGGCCAAGGTGCTGCGGTTGACTCTGCTGGCCCCGGATATCATTGATTTGATCTTGGATGGGCGGCAACCGGATGTTTTGACATGGAGGGAGTTGATCAAGCCGTTTCCGATGCTTTGGAGTGAGCAGAGGGCGAAGTGGGGGTTTCTACCGGATCATCAAGAGGAATACTCTCCAGATAGAGGGTATCCCAACTGAAATCCTGATCATGGGGCCAAGTCACATAGCCAGACACGGCACGCACGCGGCGAAAGTAGGTGGGATCGCGTAACTCCCGAAAAATTCCTTTATCCAGATAGGGTGAGACATCGAAACGCCTGCGTTCCCCGTTGGCAAAGGCCAAAACCAGGGACTGGTGTTCTTCCGGTTCCACGGCAACGACCCTCGGATTACTCATGTTCGCCTCACTTCAACGGATCAACGGGAAACACTTGGTTGCCTTCCATTGCCAATTTCCAGTCTGCCATCAATTCGTCTCGATGGAGTTCGATCCAAGCTTGGACCAGGCGAATCTTTTGCCTGGGCAACTCACCAGCCAGAATTTCTCCATCCTCAATCCCAAACACAGCGTTCATCTCGCCATATTCCGCATGGATATGAGGAATATGATGTTGCCTGCCATCGAAAAAGAACATGCGGATGATCAATCCGTAAAACATCGAAATAACTGGCATATAGTGTACTTCTCTCTCCATGGACTCAAGGACAGTATATTAGGGTGACAGGAGCGTATTCGCCGCTTTACGACCTGCTTTTCTGGGAGCCAGGGGGCGTTGAAGCAAAGATTCCATTCTGGAAAGGAACGATGCGTCCCCTAACGGTCGCCCGGTTCTTTCATGTTGCCGCAAAATTTCCAAATCTTCTTCGGAAAATCCCTTGGAAAGAAATGTGCCCCAATCCTCCACCCGTGTCAACAGAGGAGAGGTGTTGACCAGTATGTCATTTTTTCTGGAAAGGTGTGCCTGGGTACTGCTCCATGGGTAGTCCGAAGGATTCTGTACAAGACGCGCCCGAACCGGGTTGAGTTCTACATAACGCGCTGCTGTGAGAAGGTGAGCTTCATCCATGGGGAAAGAAGAAAATCGCCCTTGCCAGAGATGTCCGCGCCACTTTTCGCGAAAATTGATATGCCGGGTGTAACGCCGGTGAGCCTCCCCGATGGCTTTACGCAACCCCTCCTCGGACCTGGGCACCGCGATTAAATGAACGTGGTTAGGCATAAGGCAATAGGCCCAAACCTCAACATCCATGAGGGCACACCACTCGGACATCAACTGCAGATAGAGCCGATAATCTTCATCCTGGAAAAAGGTCTGCTGTCGCCGATTCCCCCGTTGGGTGACGTGATGAGGTTCTCCAGGAATGACAGCACGTGCAAGTCTAGCCATGGAATAATTCTAACATTTTTTTATCGACGCACAAGGGAAATGCGTATGGTGTCCCCGGATTTCGGCGTGAAATTCCTGTTTGGACTCATGCACGACGTGTCCAGCAATCAATACCGCGCCCAGTTGATCAGCACCACCTCGCCGCTCTCTCCGAGGCTTTCGCCGGTATCCAGCAAC
>JADGAZ010000041.1 GCA_015231755.1 Magnetococcales bacterium
TTTGGAACGGCAACCTCGCGACCCTGACCCTGGCCATCGGCACCACCCTGGCCTATGCCTATCTGGCGGTCAATACCAGGGTGGCTTCGGTGCTGGAGTACGGGGATGTCTGGGCCGAAACCAATGCCTATGCGCTTTCGACCTCTGCCGGGACGTTCGGGGGATGGAATGGCACCGGAACGCCTTCAGCCCCTCTGCGGGATGCGCGCATCGTTGATCACATCGCGGGCATCGAGCAGACCTGGACCCTCACCATCGGCTATTACGGCCAGGACTTTCAATGCGTCGGCGATACCGTTGGCTTCGTTGGTCAAGGCCAGAGCAGAACCGTGGCGCCAATCAACCCGGCATTCTCCCGACCCTATTTCACCCTCCCATCCTCCTTTTGGGGTGGATCCTGGCAGTCTGGCGAAGTGGTCTCCTTCACCACCCATCCGGCAGCCATCCCCATTTGGGAAAAGCGGATCATTCCGCCCAACACCGATTCGCTGTCTGGCAACAAGGTGGTGATCGGCATCTCAGGTGAGTCCGAATGATGGGTGAAGTCACGGCAGACCTGCGGATCGATTTCCAGGCATTCGCCCAGGAATCCGCCTTTGAACTCGTGGTGGACGGCACCGACCAGGAGGGCAACCGGCCTGTCATGGTCGAATACATGAGCCAAGCCATGCTGTTCATGCAACTCTGGGCAGAGGTCACTTGGCAAGGCACCCATGGGCTTGAGGTGCTGAAAATGCTGACCCCCGGACAAAAGCGCGTCAAGGTGTTCTGTCCCAAGGCGCTGGACAAGACGATCAAAATCTTTGCGGACAACGATAAAAGGGCTGTGAGGAGCATGGGCCGTCGCAACGATCTGGTGACAGAAGCCCTCACCTGGAATGGCGAATCGTGGAAGCCGCTGCGCTACGGCTACGACAGCCCGCAGGTGACGATCGTCGAAAAGACCCTGTTCCGGGACAAACAAGGCAACCGGATGATAGATCCGAAATATGACAAAAGAACAGGTGGTTTCCATACCACTGATGCCGCCATCGGCGCACTCGTTGTGCAGTACAAACCGGGGTACTCCCTGTTCAACATCGCCTACGATACCGGCGAGAAAGTCGCATCCGCCGCCCTGTTCGAAGAGATGCAAAAATGCTGGATCTATGGCGACATCAGCAAGGCCTCGGTTCCGCCCGTGCGACTGGTGGCCATTTCAGACAGGGCGGCGATCACGGCACAGTTCGAGCGGTCGTTTTGGCCCAAAGGATTTCCGGGGGTGATCATCGGCCCTGCGGAACGGGATCTATATGTGGAGACGCCCGGTACACGGGAAACCGTGACGGAGCGGCTGTTCCTGGATGAAAACGACCCCGAGGCGTTCGTCGAGGTGAAGCGTACCACCTACATCGAAGGCGCGGACGAGACCGGCAAAAAATTCAAATTGAGGTTCCTGAACGCATGACCATCCCATTCGACCCTGGCCCGTTCCAAGAGATTGCCAGAATCCAGCTCAACCCGTTTTGCTACGGACGGGCCATGATCGGCTCGGTGGTCACGCAACCTCAGGGAGGGTGGCCAGGGTCATCCTTCGAGTACGGATTCTTTGTCTCGGATCAAGGATTCCCCACCCAATGGCTCCAATGGCTCGACCGGAAGATCTTGGAGTACGTCCCTGCCCCTCCGCACTATTGGCCTATCTGGCGTTTGCAGGCGGACGAATGGGACGAGACGACCGGGGCATGGATTCCGTTTGCCCGAGGAAGCGTGAATTTCTGGCGTTTCCACCCGCCGCCCTATCCAACCCAATGCACCGTAGAACGGATTCTGCCGGACAATTCCAGAGAAACGGTATCGGCGGATCTCATGAGTCTGCCTTGGGCCGGGTGTCATCTGTTCTTCCCAGAGTGGCACCTGACCGGACCGGCCAACCCGAATCAGCAATACCCGTATGACCCGATCAATCGGACCTTCTTTCGTGAGCAAAGGATCCGGGTTCATCCCCCACCACTTAAAACCTGAATCGGAGCATTGCACCATGCTCACCTACGCAGACCGCATCAAAGAGACGGCGACCGTCACCGGAACCGGGGATTATTTCTTGTCGGGTGCCATCGCCGGATACCGGCGCTTCACCGACCCGTTTGGTGGCGGCGTCATCTCGTATTGCGCCGAGAAAGGCCGTCAATGGGAGGTCGGCGAAGGCGTCCTCGATTGGGGGACCAACAAAATCTCCCGGACCACCATTTTATGTTCGTCCAACGACGGCAACCCGGTGGACTGGGGCGTGGATGAATTGGTTACTATCTCCAACGTCGTCACCGCCTCGATGCTGCAACGGGGGGTCAACAACGTGGCCGCGATCATCGGCAAGGCTGGCACCCTGGCCATCTCCACGGGAACAACCCGCTGGTATCCCCCCCAGGAGATGACTTTCACCAGTATTGACGCCTGGCTCGGAACCGCATCTGCCGGTGCGGCGGTCAACTTCACGGTGCGGCAGAACGGCAACTACTCGCTCTTCAGCGGCAGCATTCCCGCCGGGAGCAACCGCATGGCCGCAACCGCCATTCCATCCACGCTCATGAGCGTCAACAACTGGTTCTCCCTGAACATTACCCAGATCGGCACCACAACAGCCGGTGCGGATCTCAACGTCCGGTTCGTGTGACGCCATGACGATCTCTTCCGACGCCATTTCTGCGGTGCCAATCTGCGGCTCACGGGCGGACAGGATCGGCATCGCATTCCTGGCGGAATGGGCCGACGCGGAGGAACGACTTGTCGCCGCTCTGGAGCAGACGTATGGGCTGCCCCTGGGCATCGAACATGGACAGCGATACGGGAATGAGCGGGTCGAGAGGCAAAACGAGCAATCGTATGGCTGTGTGCGTATTGTCGTCGGTCATGAACAGCTCTGGACATCGAACGCCACCATCAAAGTCGCGCTGGTGGCGCTCTATGGGACAAAAAATCCGGCTGCGTGGCGGGCGTTCTCCTATGGCGATGGGCCGATCCATGGGCAAAGCGAACAGCCGATCCGTTTCACCCTGGATGCCGCTTTGGCGCAGAAGTGGTCTCTCATGACGGTGGTGCGGGGTCAATACGCGCAGCCATGGACCTCCACCACAACCGTGTCTGGGCAGGGTCTTTTCCGGTATGACCTTTTGGAGCGTGATCCCGTTGCAGCGTCTTTGCGGCACATTTGGGATCTCTCCGGCGATGGGACAATCCGGCTTTATGGCTCCTCCGTGCGGGCATTCCACTTAGGGCAAGTCATATGATTGGCTCGGTTTTATCAGCCACGCTCTCCCAGGCCGAACAGGATTACGCCTGGAGCGGCAGCCTGGATGTGACGAATCCGGCCTCTTTCGGGCGGATCCAGATCAACGACTCCATCGATCTGGAGTTGGGCGGCG
>JADGAZ010000042.1 GCA_015231755.1 Magnetococcales bacterium
TAACTGACGCCGCCCCGGCAACGGGGCGGCATTGCAATGTCCGGTCCATCAAGACACTATTTTAACCAGATAAATCAATCAAAAAAGGCTTCCCATCCTCATTGGTTGCATGGCATTGTGTGGACAACAAAGAACCAGAACAAACAACCAAACGGAGAAATGACCATGACGATCAACGAAGCCAAAGCAATCATGGATGCGGCATGGAACGCCTGGGTCGCCGCAGACGTGTACCGCGACGGGCAAAATGAGAATTGGCGACGGGCAAAATGAGAATGTAAAAAGTGTTCGGAACTCTCGGGGCTATTCGCGGAAGCGATGGTTTATTGTTGTTCGTCGCCAGGACGCAGCAACCCCCGCAGATAGTGATTGAACGGATTGTCCGGCTTGTCTTTCGTGGCGATCTTCACCCAATCTTCCGCTTTTTCCAGGTTGCCCTGGTCGATGTGGAACGCCGCCAATTTTTGAGCAACCTGCCATCCTTCGATCTTGCGCGGGTTCTTGTATTCGTCCAACAGAAAGCGCTCCCCTTCGTCCTGCGACCCCGCATCTGCCAGCCATTCGGCGTAACGGGCGATCCAGTAGTCGATCAACAAGAATGGATCCTCCCGGTCTCCGTCCAGCATGCGCTTGAGCAGCGTCAAGGCGGTATCTGACTCCCCTTCTTTTTGGTAAGCGGCTGCCATCTCCGCCAACATCAGAGGGGAACATTGACATAGGATCAATTTGTCAAGCACATCCAACGGCAACCCCTGAATGATCTGCGAGGCGACCATGGCGCGCATCTTCTGGGCGGAAGAACTGAAATGCTGGGATCCCTCGTAAAACGGACTGTCCTCGGACTGTTCCTCATCAGTCAGCCGTCGGGTCAATGTGTCGACATATTGTATAGCCCGAATCGGGGCATTGGCATCCATTTCAGATTGGTTGAGGTCTTTCGGTAAACCCACTGGTACGACCCTCCTTGAAGAGTGATGGTCAAAAGACCCACCGGGGCAGGGAAGAGTGCCTCGGTGGGGAGTCGGTTCAAGGTGTCAATAGTTCCGGATCAACACCTCCCGGGCCGGCATGTTCCGGTTGACATGGCAGGAGTAGCGGGTCATCACCGGATCGATATGGAATCCTTTGAAGATCTCACGGATCTGTGGACGGTCGTTGAGGCTCAAAAGGAATTTGCCCTTCATGGTGGACAGCAGTTCGGCCAGGACTCCGAAATCCTCCTTTCCGAAAATTCCTTTGCCGTAATACCCCTCACAATCCCAATACGGGGGATCCAGATAGTAAAAGGTCTGCGGGCGGTCATAGCGTTGAATCACTTCTTTATACGGTAAATGCTCGATGGTGACCCTGGCGAGACGACGATGCGCCAGCTCAATCTCCCGCCGCACAGACAACGGATTGAGTCTGGCCGGCTGGATTGCTGATGTCCCAAAGGTGGCGCGACCCGACTGTCGCCCGCCGAACGACAATTTATGCACATAGTAGTAACGAACGGCACGCTGGAGGTCGGTCAATGTGCCCACCGGCGTATCAAGGAAACGATCGAACTCCTCTCGGCTCGACAGCACCCATTGTAGCGATTCCACGAACGCCTCCCAATGGCACCGGACGATACGGTACAAATTGATGATGTCCCCGTTGATGTCATTCAAAACTTCGCAGGATGACGGTCGCTTGCGAAACAGAATCCACGCCGCTCCCGCAAACGGTTCGACGTAACACTGGTGATCCGGAATCCTGGGGACAATGACACGGGAGAGCCGATATTTACCGCCCATCCAACCCGCCAAAGGGGATTTGATTTGAGTTTCCGACTTGTCCATATTGGTTGCCTCGCAAGGGCGCTCTCAGGCGATCGGTCTGGTTCGGCTCTGGGCCAGATAGAATACGGTTGATGGTTTTGCACCTCGGACATTTGATCTCGATGTGGGATATGCCTCCCTCCTTTGCCAATAGACGATGGCAGTGTCTGCAACGCATTTCATTTAACATGGGATCCATCCTATACTCTTTTCCGACCGCACGCGCGGCGGCGGGACGGCCAATAATGGCCATGTTGGTCGTGCAGGGCGGATTCCTGCGGTTGGGGTGTTACCGCACCCCAACCCTCGCCATCTGTGACGGGGGAATGCTGGAACGATCAAACCAGACGGCTTGCCTGGACTTGGTGTTCATGCGCGGCTCATGCGCGGTCATCGACCCGTCGCAACAGATCGATCGTGGTGTTCATATGGAGGTCGGAAATCTCGTGGCGTACCGACATGACCTGTCCGCGCCAGACTCCCAGCCAATCGTCTCGCACCTCCACAAGTTGCCCGGGCAGGATGCCGGGAAGAAACAGACAATCCAGGGTGACGGACTGGAGCGGTTCGCCCGCATCCATTTCGGCCCGGCCCCGCTCCCGCATGACATCCACCGTCGCGGCCAAAGGTTCCACCACATCCGCCCCGGGGAACCGCCCATCGCCCCGCTGGACCACGATTTCACCGGTGCCGGACACATCCCCATCCATGCCGGACGCCACCAGGGCGATCGGGAAACGGCGCGCGCCGGCCAACTCCTCCGGTGGCATGATGCGCCAGCCGTAAGCCTGGATCGTCACTCGTAACCGGGCCACGGCCAAACCGGAAGATTCGGCTCGCACGGTGAGGCCATCCGCCGCCAATGACAACGACCCCAATGCCGCCCCCATCCACGTCCAGGAATCGATGGATTGCACCGGGTGGGACAAAGTGGCGGTGTCGGTCTCCGAAAACACCAGATCCACCTCCTCCGAATAGACTTGCGGAGGATCCGGCCACAGTTCGCCCGCCGAGGCCGATAACCTGACGCTGGAGACACCAGGGCCGACATGCACCAACACATGCACCGGATGACCGGGTGTCAGCACCACGCCTCCAGGGTTCAGGCCGTCATCCCGATCATCCGGCTGGATCGCAATCAAGCCCTGCCTGGGGGGCCAGTTGCGGACCGTCACCCGGTCCACCCGCTTCGGACGACGATAGGGCATCCTCAGAAAGTCCAACACATTGAAACTGTACATGAAATCGTATTTA
>JADGAZ010000043.1 GCA_015231755.1 Magnetococcales bacterium
GAGGCGGTGACGACGTTGGAGATAGTAACCAATTCATCCACGCCCCAGTCCACCGCGTTTTCGAGAGATTCAAGGCCGAGTTCGCAACCTGGCAGCCGGAGGTCAAGGCGACATTCGACACCATTTCCGCCACCGGTTCCATCGATGGGCTGATGGCCAAGTTTCGGGAGTTCAAGGCAACCGTCCCGGACACGTCCAGAGTGATGATTGACGCCGAAGTCGGTGCAGCCATGAGTGCCATCGACACCCTGATTGCCCGGATTGCGGAGATTCCTTCAGGCAAAACCGTTGTGGTCAATTACGTCGAGCAGAGAAGCGCCACGCCAGACCAGGGGACCGTGCCGGGGTTTGACCGTGGTGGATTCCTGCCCGGTTGGGGCGGTGGGGATAGAATCCCGGCATTGCTGGAGGCGGGCGAATTCGTGTTCAACCGGTTTGCCGTGCGCCTGTATGGTCTGGACCGGCTCCATGCCATGAACCAGATGCGGTTGAAGCCTGCCGACGTTCCCCGCTTCGCCCATGGAGGGCTGGTGAATTTCATCCCCCGCTTCAAAATGCCTTCCATCCCCCATTTTGGGATGGGTGGTGTCGTGCGCAATCTGGTGATCCCGACGATCCCGCACATGTCGTTCGCTGGTGGCGGTGCTGTCACCCCACAGGTGTCAGAGGTCATCCATCTCAATCTGTCCATGAATGGCCGACCGGCGGCGTCCATCACGGCCCCTCGTGCGGATGTTCGTGGGTTGGTGACCGCTTTGAAAGAACTGGAACGGGGAATGAGGTAACTATTATGCGAACTCGATCCTGAGTTGCCTGCCGACGGCATGCGCCAATCGATCCAGCGATTCCAAGGTAATAGTCGTATTTTCTGGATCAAGAAGACGATCCACTTGAGATCGGCTGGTGTTGAGTTCTCGCGCCAAATGCGTTTTGGTCAGGCGTTCCTGCTTCATGATGTCCGCCAACTGCAAGGCCAGAAGTCTCTTCCTGGCCCTTGCGGAGACTTCATCCAGAATGCCTTCTTCCTCCAGGAATGCGTCCAGGGAACCGCCATTACGTCTATTCATTATCAGATTCCTTGTATTGTTGCATTCGGTTTCGCGCCAGTTCCAGATCATCCTTCGGAATTTTCTGGGATTTTTTTTTCAAATCCATGCAACAGCACCATATCGTGCCTCTGTACGGTAAAAAGCACCCGTGCGATGCCGCCATGCTTGAGTTGGCTGCGCACCTCCCATAAGCCTGGCTCCAATTTCCGTACCAATGGCATGCCCAGGGGCCACCGGAACTGGGTCAGTTTGAGATCCTCACCGATCATTTTCTTATCCTCGACGGGCAGACTTCGCAACCAGTCCCGCACAGGGTTGTTGCCAGAAGCCGTGAGGAAAAAAACCACGTCGAGGATGGGCAAATTGTTCATGGGCTAAAATGTACCATATACGGTTCGGATTGGAAATACATGAAACGCCTTGGCGACCTTTTTCTTCCCGACTCCATCCAGTGGAAGAACCAGTATGAGTGGGCACCCGTGGCCCAGGAGATGGCACGCACCCTGGGCGGACAGAATGTCGTGTGGGGAAGCGCACTGGTTGGAGGACGCCCCATCGATCTGGAGGCTGCGGATGATGTCACTTGGCTGACCCATGCCCAGGTAGAGGCGATCCAGGCCATGGCCACGCAAGCGGGCGGAGTTTTCGATCTGGTTTTGGATGACGCCACCTTCCATGTCATGTTTCGGCATCAAGATCCGCCTGCCATCTCCTTCATGCCGATCTGGCCCCACGCCCGGCTTTTCCATGGGGTGGTGAAGCTGATGACGATGTGACCCCCCCGGCAGAAGAACTCACTCTATATAGAAGAGGCGTGCGTCGGACTCGACCCGGTCTTAAGGGAACCCGACGCACCATCCTCATGGCAGGCGCAGGCGGGATCGCCGCCGTTCACTGCTTCTCCCATTGTTCGCATCCATGCGTCCGAGTCCGGGAGTCCCCGAGGTTTACGCGAGTCCGGATCCACGCTGCCGGGACTCGACCCAAAGGGAATCCTGACCAAGGAATTTTATTCGCCAATCTGGCGCAAAATCAACGTTTCCTCCCAAGAAAGACAGGTGCAAACATGTCCATCGAACCAGACCAAATCCAATTCATGAAATCCCAGTCCGTCGGCGACAGCCCGGCCAATGGCGGACGCATGTCCGATGTCGAGATTCCGAACGAGGTCAAAAACAACCTCTGGCCAGACGTGCCCGCCAGCGAGCGGCTGGCAGGCTCAACGAAGTACCGCAAAGTCTTCATCAAAATCGCCAACCCGGACAATCTCAAACTGGCGGATGCCCGGATTTTTGTCGCGACCCCAACCCCCGCCGGGGATCGGGTGGTATTTTTTGAGGGAACCCAGCGGGATACGCAATCCGAGGTCTCCGGAGTGGCCCAGACCCTGTACGGTTGCGGTCTGCTGAATGCCGATGTGATTGCCGGGGCTTCGGTGATCACGGTCAACGTTGAAGACCCGGATGACGTCATTTTCAACCCCGGTCAGATGATCCGCATCTCCAACAAAAGCTCGGTGGATGATCTGGTGGGGGTGGAGGAATTCGTGTTTC
>JADGAZ010000044.1 GCA_015231755.1 Magnetococcales bacterium
GCGGTGGAGGGATTGTCGGCCCGTTTTGTCGCGTTGCGTCAGGATCTGGATCGGGAGTCGAGCGCCACCCATGTCCTGTCGGGAGAGGTGGTGGAGGAGAACAATCGTCTGGATTCCGAACTGGCCCACTTGAAGCGGGATATCGATGCGGCGGTGGCGCGGATCGATCAGGTCTCCAAGGCGGCGGAGGATTTGGCGGAGAATGTCGCGTCGAGTGCCAACGCCACCGAGTTGGCCAGCACCAACGTGAACGCCATGGCCGCCGCCGCCGAGCAGATGACCGCCAATCTGGCCGAAGTCAATGTGCATCTGGAGGAAGTTTCATCGTCCGTGGCTCGGGTGGCGGAACGGGTGGCGGATGTGAATGCCTTGTCGGACCGGATCAAGGAGCGGTGTGACACGGCGGAAGGGATCGCGGTGTTGGCCGACCGTTCTGCCAGCGAGACCTTGAGTTCCATCGAGGGGTTGGCGGTCTCTTCGGATGAGATTGTCGAGGTGGTCAATCTGATTCATTCCATTGCCGATCAGACCCACATGCTGGCTTTGAACGCGGCCATCGAGGCGGCGGGGGCCGGGGAGAGCGGCAAGGGATTTGCCGTGGTGGCCGGAGAGGTCAAGGAACTGGCCCGTCAGACGGCGGACGCCACCCGTTTGATCGAGGAGAAGACCGGAGATATTCAGGACCGGACCCGGCGGGTGGTGGATGCCATCCGTCAAATGGGATCCTTGATCGATCGGATCAATGATGGCAACGAGGCGATTGCCGAGTCCGTGGCCCATCAGCGTCAGGCGGTGGCGGAGATCGGTCAGTCCATGGATGCGGTGGCGGAGTCGGCCCGGCAGGTGACCCGCAATTCCGGGGAGTTGGGTTTGGCTTCCGAGGAGGTGGCGCGACGCGCCCAGGAGGCGGCTTCCGGCACCCAGAATGTGGCCCACTCTTCCACGGTGATGGCCACTCACGCCGAACGGGTCGCCTCGGAGAGCGATGGCGCGCGGGAGCGGTCCGAATCCATGCGCGCCGTGGCCGAGGAGATGTTCCGGGCTTCGGCCCAGGTGCAAAAAATGATGCTCCAGGCCATGGATCATGTGGAAACCCTGCACGAGACCATTCGGCTCTCCGGTCAATTGACCGAGGGGCTGAATCAGAGCAGTCAGGCGTTGCGGGCGGCCCGGGTGGGTTGGACCATTTCCTGAAGTGGGGAGTGGCAACGCACGCGTGATTTTTCGTGAGTCATCGCAGGGGGTCGGGGACCGGCACGGTCCCCGGTAGGGGTTTGGGGACGAAGCCCCCAAGGTCTTGATTTGGACTTTCGCGCAGCGACGCGCTTCCCCCAAAAAAGAAAAAAAGCAAAAAAGCAAAACCCTGGGAGAAGAATCTCCCAGACCCTCACTTTTTTTTCAATAATATTTCATTCAGGCGCGACGTTTTTGCCAGATCAGGTATCCACCGATCAACAGCAGGGCGAATCCGGCGGCAGCGATCACCAACCACAGGGTGTGCTGTTTGACCCATGCGGTATTTTCGCCGATGACGAAGCCGAAGATCAACAAGACGATGTTCCAGAGCGTGGCACCCATGAAGGTGTAAAGAATGAAGGGCGGCAGTCGCATGCGGCCCACCCCGGCGGGCATGGAGATGAGATGGCGCACACCGGGCAGGAAACGTCCCGTGAAAATCGAGATTTCTCCGTGTTTGGCGAAGAAAGCTTCGGTTTGTTGCAGGTGTTTGTCGGTGATGAGCAAAAAGCGTCCGAAACGGGCGATGATGGGGCGTCCCAGCCACATGGCCAGATAATAACTGCCCAGGGATCCGGCGATGCTCCCCAGGCTCGAAGCCAGGATCGATCCCCCCCAGGTGAGTTTTTGCGTGGAGACCAGATAACCAGCCGGGATCATGACCAGTTCCGAGGGCACGGGAAAAATGGAACTTTCGGCGGCCATGAGCACGAAAATGGCCCAATAGTCCAACTGTCCCATCCATTCGAGCAACAGATTGGTGACACGTTCGCCCATGCGAAGCTCCTTGCGGGGTGTGTGCTACAGGGGAGTCGGTTGGCGCGATGGCCAGGGGGTGCAAGATTCAAGATCGCTGACATAAAGTCAGGTGGCTGGCGGACTAGGATTCGAACCTAGACTGGAGGAGTCAGAATCCTCTATCCTACCGTTAGACGATCCGCCAATGCAGTCAACTCCGGCCATTATTCCTCAATTGCGGACTCCCCGTCAAGGGGATTTTCTGAAAGATCCGGGGGTGGAAGCCTTTCCCCGGGATCAATAGTCCTTTTTCCACTGCACGCCGATGTCGCCGTTGGACTTGGCGTCCACGCCGGTTTTGAGATAGAGCCGGGGGGTCATTTCCACTTCCACGTTGA